>CAVCFM010000148.1:2846-8889 GCA_963601305.1 bacterium
GCTTCATATTGATATGACAGAGCTGATCGCACGCGGACAGGCAGTTCTGATAAAAGTGGACGGCGATAATATCTGTTTGCAGGACGGCGAGAGCGGCATTTATTTTTTGACGGCGGCAGACCGTACGGCGGGAGAAAAATTGCTCGCTGCGATCCCGAAGGAGCCGGAGGTGACTGTGGTATTGCACCAGCAGTTTATGTGTGAGCCGGCAATGGAATATTTGCAAAGCCAGTCGGTGATGAGCTGTCATCAGGCAGTGTATACAAGAAGAGAAAAACTTGGGATTACCGGGCTTTACAGTTTAGATAACAAGGAAAACACCGGGCTTCCGCAAATCCGGAGACTGACCGGGGAGTATGCAGAGTTTGTATTTTCACATTATACGATGGCGGAACATGTGGACTACGTGAGAGACCGGATTGAAAAAGGCTGGATGTTCGGCGCATTTGTGGATGGACAGTTAGCCGGTTTTATCGGGATGCACACGGAGGGCGGCATCGGAATGTTAGAGGTGCTGCCGGAATACAGAGGGCGCGGCATCGGCAAGGCATTGGAGACCTATGCGATTAATTTTTCCCTGGAACAGGGTTACACGCCGTATGGGCAGGTGATCGAGGGCAATCTGGTTTCAAAAAAACTGCAGGAAAGCCTGGGATTATATTTTTCCAAAGAGCCGGTGTACTGGGTGGAGAGTGGATTATAAAAAATCCTTTACTTTTCTGGAACACTATGATATTATATGATAGTTGTGAGTAAATAGATGGTCCTCTGTTACGAATAGGCGTATTAAGAACATCCAAATAATAGGAGGTCACAAAATGAACGCAAGCGAAATTATTAAGAACATTGAAGCTGAGCAGCTTAAGGCTGAGGTACCGGAGTTCCGTACTGGTGATACTGTAAAAGTTTACGGTAAGATCAAAGAGGGTAACCGCGAGAGAATTCAGGTTTTCGAGGGAACCGTTATTAAGAAACAGGGCGGAAGCAACCGTGCAACTTTCACTGTAAGAAAGATTTCTAACGGTGTTGGTGTTGAGAAGACCTGGCCGTTACATTCTCCAAACGTTGAGAAAGTAGAGGTTGTTCGTCAGGGTAAAGTTAGACGTGCAAAATTATACTACTTAAGAGACCGTGTTGGTAAGAAAGCAAAAGTAAAAGAGTTAGTAAAATAATTCGAGCAGAAAAACCGTCAGACGCATTGTTGCCTGATGGTTTTTTTTATGATAAAGTATAACTACTGGTGACACGGTACATAAGAGAGACGGAGGAAGCACAGATGCCAAGGCGCAGAAAAAGTGGACTTAATTTTGGAAAGCAGAAAAAGAAGATCAATATGGCAGTGGTAAAGGAAGTGCTTACCTGGACGGTGGAGATTGCGCTGACACTGCTTTTGGCATTCACGTTTGTCTATTTTGTCGGGCTGCGCACAAGTGTGGTGGGACAGTCCATGGCAGAGACGCTAAACAGTGGAGATGAGATACTGGTCAATCGTTTTGTGTACAAGGTGACTAATCCGAAACCCAATGACATCATTGTATTTTTGCCAAACGGTAATGAAAAGTCACACTACTATGTCAAGCGTGTGATCGCAGTGCCGGGGGATACGGTTCTCATTGAGAATGGAACTGTCTATGTGAACGGTGAGGCATTTGACGAGGAGATATCGGTAGATTCCATCGAGGATGCCGGATTGGCGGAGGAGGAGATCACTCTGGGGACGGACGAATATTTTGTGCTGGGAGATAACCGCAATAACAGCGAGGACAGCCGTTACGCCAATATTGGCAACATCAAAAAAGAATACATTATAGGAAAAGCCTGGTTCCGCACATCACCGTGGAGCGGATTCGGATTTATATAAGAAAGAGGTAACATATGCAATTTCAGTGGTATCCGGGACATATGACGAAAGCAAAGCGTCAGATGCAGGAAGATATAAAATTAATTGACTTAGTGATAGAGCTGGTGGATGCGAGAATCCCGTTAAGCAGCCGCAATCCTGACATTGATGAGCTTGGGAAAAACAAGTACCGGCTGATTTTAATGAACAAATCGGATCTGTCGGACGAGCGTGCCAATCAGCAGTGGGCAGAATATTTTAAGGCGAAGGGATACTATGTCGTATCGTTAGATTCCCGCAGCAAAGCAGGCATGAAGCAGGTGACGAACGTCGTGATGGAAGCCTGCAAGGAAAAGATTGAGCGGGACCGCAAGCGCGGAATTTTAAATCGTCCGGTTCGTGCGATGGTAGTGGGAATCCCGAATGTCGGCAAATCCACATTTATCAATTCCTATGCCGGAAAGGCGTGTGCCAAGACCGGAAATAAGCCTGGTGTCACAAAGGGAAAACAGTGGATACGCCTCAATAAGAACGTAGAGCTTCTCGATACGCCGGGAATCTTATGGCCGAAGTTTGAGGACCAGATGGTAGGACTCCGCCTCGCGTTGATCGGTGCGATCAAGGATGAGATATTAAATATCGACGAGCTGTCAATCGAGCTGATACAGCAGCTTACGACATTTTATCCGGGCGTCCTTGCAGCGCGCTATGATGCAGAGGGAGCGCCGATTGATGAGACCGCGGCGCCGGTTGAGATTTTAAAACAGATTGCAGAGAACCGCAAATGCATTTCCAAGGGGAATGAACTGGACTACAGCAAAGCGGCTGTGCTGCTGATTGATGAGTTCCGCTCCGGTAAGCTGGGAAAAATTACGCTGGAGCGTCCATAGCATGACACAGGAACAAAAAGAAATCAGGCGGACAGTGCTGTATCTGCTTGCGGTGTTTGTTGTCACAATGCTTGTGGTCTGCTATGTGGGTCAGCGGACGATCGTCGACGGAAGCTCGATGGAACCCACCCTTTCTGATGGAGATAATCTGATCGTAGATAAGATATCTTATCATCTGGGTGAGCCCCAGCGCTATGACATTGTGGTATTCCCCTGTGGGGAGGATGGCACCTATCTGATCAAGCGCATCATCGGACTGCCGGGAGAGACCGTGCAGATTGACGAGGATGGGGCAATCTATATCGATAGCGAGCATTTGATAGAGTCTTACGGCAGGGAAGTGATGGAAGATCCGGGGCTGGCAAAGGAACCAATCCTTCTGGGGGATGACGAGTACTTTGTGCTGGGAGATAACCGGAATGACAGCTTAGACAGCCGAAGCGCCCAGGTGGGAATGGTACACAGAGAGGACATAATCGGAAGAGCGTGGATGCGGATATATCCGCTGGATAAAATCGGGATCATGACACATTCGTAATTGAGGAGTACAGTGATGGAAGAAAAGAAAATTGGACAGATCAAGGAAGAATTAAAGGCGGCAGAGGATACGATGCTGCCTCTTTTTATAGAAACTTATAAAGAAGATACCAGAAGCGGTGTCATAAAACTTGTGGAACAGGCCCAAAAACGTCTTCAGAAGTTAGAGGCGGAGCGCGAGCGTATCTATCAGCTGAAAAAATACGAGAGAGAATATGCAAGTGCCGGTTATATCTGTGGCATTGATGAAGTGGGAAGAGGTCCTCTGGCGGGACCGGTTGTTGCAGGGGCAGTGATCCTGCCGGCGGACTGTGACATTTTATATATCAATGATTCTAAAAAGCTCTCAGCCGCAAAACGCGAGGAGCTTTACGATGTGATCATGGAGAAAGCGGTAGCTGTGGGAATCGGAATGGCAGGTCCTGGCAGGATCGATGAGATCAATATTTTGAATGCGACTTACGAAGCAATGCGGGAAGCTATAAGCAAATTGGCAGTAAAACCCGATATATTATTAAACGATGCGGTGACGATCCCGGGTGTCGATATCAGGCAGGTGCCGATCATCAAGGGAGATGCAAAAAGTATTTCCATCGGAGCGGCAAGTATCGTGGCGAAGGTCACAAGGGACAGAATGATGGTGGACTACGAAAAGATCATGCCGGAGTATGGGTTTGCATCCAATAAGGGATACGGCTCAGCAGAGCACATCGCGGCTCTGAAAAAATATGGTCCGTCCCCGATTCACCGCGCAAGTTTTATCGGAAATTTTGTTTAGGGTAAATGGAGTAGAACATGCAGATATCAGATATGTTAAACCAATACAATCGAAATACTGCAAATGGCGCAGAGGAGCTAAAGAGCACGCAGAGCGTTGCGCGGATTGTCTCTACAGTGCGGGAGATGTCAGCGGGCAGCGTCTTTGAGGGAACTGTGAACTATGCGAGAAACGGAAGAGTGACGTTAGCGCTTGGAAATGGACAGGTGATCAGTGCGCGCATGGAGGGAAAGGTGGATATGCAGGTTGGCACTTCCATGTTCTTTCAGGTGCGTGCCAATGATGGGCAGACCATTTCCATACGTCCATATTCCGGTATGGGCAACGCCAGCAATCCAATTCTGCTGGATGCGTTGTCGGCAGCCCAGATTCCGGTCACTGACCGTGGACTGACCATGGTGGACACGATGATGCAGGAGCAGATGTCCATCGACAAGCAGAGTCTTCTTGCGATGATGAAGATCGTGGACAGCAATCCCGGGGCAAATGTACAGACGATTGTACAGATGACAAAGCTTGGCATGCCGGTGACGGAGGCGATGGCGAACCAGTTTGAAAATTATCTGTCGGATCGTCACGCACTGCTCGATGAGATGAACCTTGTGACTGCACAGTTTGCGGAGATGCTGGGAGATGAGAGCCTGGAGCCGGAGGCGGCACTGCGGCTGTATCAGCAGATGATGGATATTTTTACCGGACAGGAGTCAGACCAGATGCCTGGAGCCGGACAGCAGGCAGCGGGTGCAGAAGCCGGGATGGCAAGTGCGGGCATACCGGATGGCACAGGAATCACTGTGGCGGCAGACCAGGGAGCGGCAATCGGTGACCTGCTGTCGGAGGAACAGCTTGCGAACCTGACAAAAACATTGCAGAACATTCCGGGGCTGGCTGGCAATACCACAATTTTTGCAGGGGAGACGGCGGAGGAAATCTATGTCGACACCTTACAGGACGAGGAGCTTCCTGCTGCTGTGGCGATAAATGAAGAACAGATGGAAACGCAGACGGCAGAGGCATCCTTGAACCGGAACCTGACGGCAACACAGCTGCTTGTGGCATTGCAGAAAGCTATTTCATCAGGTGAGTACCCGAAAATGGCAGGTGTGCAGCGCCTGTTTGCGGGGAAGGAATTTGCTGTGTTGCTCCGCGATGTGGCAGAGCAGCAGTGGATGATAAGGCCGCAGGAGTTAAGGCAGGGTCAAAAGGTAGAAGAACTATACGAGCGTCTGGAACAGCAGATAAACCGGATGGAGACGGCAGTGCGCATGATGGGGGCAGAGCAGAGCCCCGCTGGCGCTTCCGCATTGCAGACAGCGGCAGATATCCGTGGAAACATCGAATTTATGAACCAGATGAATCAGATTTATAATTACGTGCAGCTCCCGCTTAAAATGTCCGGGCAGAATGCAAACGGGGAGCTGTATGTGTACTCGAACCGCAAGCGTTTTACCGATCCGGATGCGGAGGTTACGGCATTTTTACATCTTGATATGGAACATCTCGGCTCCACGGATGTCTCGGTGCGCATGCAGAACCGTCAGGTAAAGACCAACTTTTACCTCGAGGACGATGCATCCTACGATTTGCTGGAAAAGCATCTGCCGATTCTGGAAAAACGTCTGAAAAACAAAGGATATAACTGCCAGATTACCGTCACCAATGAAAAAAAGAATGTGAATTTTACTGAGAATTTTTTGAAAAAGGGACAGACCCAGGCCAGCGGAAAGACGCTGCACCGCTATTCCTTTGATGTGCGGGCATAAAAAGAGAGGGTAGAACATGCCGGATTATATTTTAAAAAAGGGAAAAGAACAGATTGGCGATAAGAAAAAGACGGCGGTGGCAGTGGCGTACCAGCCGGGGGATACTGCGCCGAAAATTCTTGCCGCCGGGAAGGGCGATGTGGCGGAGCGTATCATCGAGGCTGCTGCGGAAAACGATGTACCGCTTTACCGGGATGATGCGCTGGCGGGTACCCTTGCCAAGCTGAAAATCGGA
>CAVCFM010000149.1:0-2180 GCA_963601305.1 bacterium
ACCAAGGGGTTACACCCAGCGCCCCGAGCCACCCTTTTTAAGGGTGGCGGCGACTGTAGACAAATATCTTATTTTATGTGATAGTATTGTCATGATCCATAGGCGATAGATCAATATAGACAAGAAATTGGGGCGGGAGAAATATATAACATGAAGATTGCGGTATTTTCTGATATACATAGTAATGTAGAAGCTTTCAGAACTTGTTATGAGGAAGCAAAAAAACGTTCTGTAACGAAATTTATTTTTTTAGGGGATTACCTGGGTGACATGGCAGATCCTCAAGATACGTTAAAACTTATTTATGAGATTAAAGATCAATATCCCTGTACATTTATTCGCGGAAATAAAGAGGATTACTGGATAAACCATAGGAAAAATCCAAGCGAAGTATGGCAATTGGGGTCTACAACAACGGGAATGTTGGAATACAATTTTTCACAGTTATCCAGCGAGGATATTAATTTTTTTGAAGAGATGCCTATCTCAAAAAAATATCGTACCAGAATTTACCAGAATTTACAGTATGTCATGGTTCCCCTTTTGCAGTAAATCAGAGCATGAGACCGGATTATGAATATATAGATGAGCTTTCAAAAAAACTGGATACGCAAATGGTGATCTGTGGGCATTTCCATATCCAGACTGCCTATGAGAAAAATGGGAAATTGATCATAAATCCCGGCGCGATCGGGGTGCCACTCCACAGTGATGGAAAGGCGCAGTTTATGATATTATCCGATGATCAGGCTCAGTGGAACTATGAATTTGTTACAGTTCCTTATGATGTCGATCAGACAATAAAGAGTATGGATAGCGAAAAACTTTTTCAAAAAGCTCCGGGTTGGTATGAGATAACAAAGCATTTATTGCTTACCGGGGAAACCTCTCATGCTGAGGTTGTGAGACAGGTAATGAAAGCGTATTTTGAAGAAACCGGAAAGAAAACGTTGCACGACATTCCGGAAACGTATTGGAAAGAAGCAATCGGAAAAATATATCGTAAAAAATGACAGAATAACAGAGTAGCAGATAGAACGTGATTGGGTGAGAGAAACGATGAGATATCAGATCAGACATGCACGGGTTGCCTTCGGTGGAGATGTGATCCTAAACGATGTGAACTTTGAAGTGCACGATAAAGAAAAAATAGCGGTCGTGGGGCGGAACGGTTGTGGAAAAACAACCCTGTTAAAGCTGATCGCCGGGGATATTGAGATGTGTAATCCGGATAGTGATGAGGAATGTGGCATCACGATGGCGGGAAAGCAGGAGATTGGATTTCTGCGTCAGGTAAATTTTACGGACAAAGATGTGACCGTGGAGGAGGAGATCAAAAAAGTCTTCGCACCGGTTTTTGCCTGTGAAAAACGGATGCATGAGATTGAGGAGTTGATGAAGACCTCGGAGGACGGAAAACTTTTGCGGGAGTATGACAATCTGCAGAGCCGGATGGAGGCAATGCGGGGATATTCCTGGCGAAAAGATATGGAGACGATGGTCCAGCGGTTTGGTTTTACACTGGAGGATCTGGCACGCCCCATCGGCAGCTTTTCCGGCGGGCAGCAGACCAAGGTGGCTTTTATCAAACTGCTTTTGGGAAGACCGGATATCATGCTGTTGGACGAGCCGACCAACCACCTGGACATGCCAACCATTGAGTGGCTGGAGGGGTATCTGAAGAATTACGACAAGGCGGTTGTCATCGTATCCCATGACCGGATGTTTTTAGATAAGGTCATCGATGTCACCTACGAGATCGAATATCATGAGATGAAGCGCTATGCCGGCAATTACAGCGCGTTTATGCAGCGCAAGGAAGAAGATCTGCTCAAGCAGGAGAAGGACTACGAGGAACAGCAGAAGGAAATCAAGCGCCTCACCGACTGGATTGAAAAGTGGAAAAATACGCCGACAAAGGTGGCTGCCACGCGTTCGAAGCGGATGGCGATTGAGCATATGGTAAAAATCGAGAAGCCAAGACACTTTGACACCCGGGCGTTTCATGGCAGATATCAGCCGCGGATTGAGAGCTACACGAATGTGATCCGCGCAAAAAATCTTGCCATCGGATATGATACGGTGCTTAGCACGGTGTCCTTTTTGCTGCAGAAAAAAGAGCGGCTGGCGATCATCGGGGAAAACGGCAAGGGAAAGTCCACGCTTCTTAGGACACTGAT
>CAVCFM010000149.1:2241-5314 GCA_963601305.1 bacterium
ACACTGATCGGGGAATTGCCGTCGCTTGGCGGGGAGTTTGCGTTTGGTCAGAATGTGGAGTGGGGTTATTTTGACCAGCAAAAGGCAGTCACCGGACAGGTAGACCCGGAGCAGACGGTACTTGAGAATTTCTGGGAGGAATATCCGGATTATCTGCGTGAGGAAGTGCGCAGTGCGCTCGGTGGATTTCTGTTTTCCGGAGAGGATGTGGAAAAGAAGATGGGACAGCTCTCAGGCGGTGAAAAAGTGCGTCTTGCCCTGTGCAAGATGCTGCAGACCAGACCGAATCTTCTGATATTAGATGAGCCGACGAACCATATGGACATCATCGGTAAGGAGGCATTGGAGCAGATGCTGCATGCGTATGAAGGCACCGTGCTGTTCGTATCCCATGACCGCTATTTTATCAGCAAGATTGCCACCGGGATCTTAGAGTTTTCACAGGATGGTGTGAAGCAGTACGCGATGGATTATGAGGACTATCTTGCGGAAAAACAAAGAGAAGCGGGAGGCATCGTGGGGGCACCCGGCGAGCGCGCGAATGGTGCAAACCGGCAGGATAAGGCGAAAGCAATTGGGGAAAAAGAAGCTCCGACGCTCGCGGATGTTTTTGACAAAAAGACCTATTACAATCCCGGAAAAGTGCGCTCGAGACTGCAAAAACAGTTGGAAAAATATGAGCGGATGTTAGAGGAAAGCGAAAACCGGCTGGCGGAGCTTAACATGCAGTTTATGGACCCGGCGCTTGCCAGCGATTACGCGAAACTGGCAAAACTGCAGGAAACCATTGACGCTGAGAATCAGAATCAGGAGAGCCTGTTAGAGCGGATGCTGGAGACGGAGATGGAATTGGCGGAGAGCGATTCGAATGAATAAATCTGATATTGGAAAACTGATACATTATGAGCGGACAAAAGAGAAGATAAACCTCCGGAAACTGGCATCCGGCATCTGCTCGGTCACGGCACTTCAGCGGTTGGAGAGCGGAGAGCGGCTGCCGGATTTCTGGGTGCTGGGACGCTTGATCGAACGTCTGGGAAAGTCGGTCAATAAGCTGGAATTTTTATATGACGAGTCAGCATACGAGATCTGTTATCTGAGGGAGCAGATCGAATTATTTTTAGAGCAGAAAAAGGTGACAGAGGCAGAGCAGGCACTGGATTATTATGAGAGTATGCAGCTGGCGGGTGAGCCGCTCCACAGGCAGTATATCTGTCAGATGCGGTCGGTAATCGAACTGGAAATGCATAAAAATCATAAGGCGGCAAAGTGTCTGTTGGAGGAGGCAATCCGGCAGACGCTTCCAGAGTTTGATCTGGCCAGGCTGGATAGTTATCTGCTCGGGGAAAGCGAACTCATTCTCATACTGATGTGGATGGAGGCAGATTCCGACAGGGGAGCTGCATATATCCGCGCGGACGGCAGACAGACGCTTGCATATATAGAACGGGTATGCCGGGATGAAGAGGTACGGGCAAATGTATACAGCAAGGCTGCGTGGTTGTTTGGCACGATAATTATGGAGCAGGATTGTGATGAGGCGCTCTGGTATGCCAGGCAGGGGGAGCGCATATTGGCAGAAAACTGCCGGCTGCTTCACTTGCCGCAGTTTTTAGACCGCATCGTACTGCTGACCGAGAAAAACGATGAGAAATCCGGGGCAGAGTGGAAAAAACAGCGGGATGCGCTAAAACAGTTGTATCAGGAATATCAGGAGCCATGGGAGGAAGATAAAATTGCACTGTGGAAAAGTTACAGACAGCAGGAGGTCTATCTGGTATCAGAGCTGATAGGACAGGAGCGAAAACTGACCAGACAGTCGCAGGAAAAACTCGCAAATGCACTGGAAATTGACCAGAAGACAATTTCGCGTATCGAGTGCGGAAAGTACAAGCCTAAGCCGGGAACGTTTCGAAAAATGAAGGAATATCTGCAGATTGACAGGGATATCTGTACAACACGTCTTGTTGTGGATGATTTTGCACTGCTGGATATGGAAAGGGAGATCGCCAGACTTTGCAGTCTGCGGCGTGAAGCACAGGCGGAGCAGTTATATCAGACATTAAAGTCCAGGTTGTCACTTGAGTGGAAAGAGAACAGGCAGTATGTGTGGTATATGGACACGCTGTTTGACAAGGAGTTAGGACGCATAACGGCAGAAGAAGCGATAGAGCGATGCAGGCAGGCGTTTGGCATCACAAGGCGAAATGTTGGAACCAAACAACTGCCGGATGTTGTGCTGAACAGAACGGAAAACTATATTATAAACTATATCGCACGGTGTTACGACGAGATAGGCGAAAAAGAAAAATCGATAGAGTTACTGGAAAAAATGCTGCAGGGATATGAGAATAGCAGGGTGGATCTGAAATATCATTATGTGGAGGTGGCACTGCTATACCAGCATCTTGCAATAGATTATGAAGAAACGGATCAATTAGAGACTGCACTTGTGTGGTGTGAGCGTTCCATCTCCTTTGATTTAATATGTAAGAAAGCAAATGTACTTGGATTTATGCTGGAAGAAAAAAGATATACAATGGACAGAATCATTGGAGATAGGTTACATAGCAAGGCATCCTATAAGCAGGCTTACCAGCTCTTGAAACTGTTAAAAAAAGATAAGCTGATGAGAAGCCTGCGGGATGGATACAACAAATGGTATGCAGAAGAAATTGACAACTAAGTTTTAATATATTAGTGTATGTTCGGATGAATCACCAAATGCTGTGTGCAGGCTAATCGAATTACTGGCATCTGTAGAAGCACATACAATGGTGCTGTCGGTTGTATTTTTCGTTAAATAGGCAGTGCAAGTAAGGAGAAAACCGGTTAATAGCAGCAGTGTTGTTTTCGTTAAGAATTGTTTCATTATAATAGCCCCCTGTGTCAAATTGTTTTGAAAATTGTACTACAAAATAGATATAAAACTTATACCAAAAGTGGGAAATTATCCGGTTTTGGTATAAAATTTTTACTTTGTAACTGATACAATATCTACATAGATAGAAACGGAAAATGGGAAAATTTTCATGATCAAAAGTAGATATTGGAGAGAAAAAGTGTATATTGG
>CAVCFM010000150.1:0-7336 GCA_963601305.1 bacterium
ATTTTATGGTTAATCTGACGGCAAAATGATAAAGTCTAGTTAATCCAATAGAGGAAATGAACAAAACATTTTCCCTGGATGGATGAACTGGACTTTTTTGTATTGGGAAGGATTGAAAAAGAAAAGGGGGAAGGAACCTTGGCTAGACAAGTGGCGAAAAAAGGACCAAAAGCGAAAATCAAATGGAAAGAATTTATTCCATTTTACCTGATGGCACTGCCGGGAGCCATTTACATGATCTGCAATAACTACATACCGATGTTCGGTATCGTCATTGCATTTAAGAAGATTAATTTTGGAAAAGGAATCTTCAACAGTGAATGGGCGGGGCTTGATAATTTCAAATATCTGTTTGCATCGAAGGATGCCTTTATTATCACCAGGAACACAATTCTCTACAACATTGTGTTTATCATCTTAGGAACAGTGCTCGCCGTGGCAGTTGCGATCCTGCTCAACGAGGTTCAGCAGAAAAAAGCCCAGAAGGCTTATCAGAGCCTGATACTGTTACCGTACCTGATGAGCTGGGTTATCGTAAACTATCTGGCTTACGCATTTTTAGCAGGAGACACCGGTCTTATCAACAACGTGCTCGGCAAGCTGGGCATGCAGCCGGTGATGTGGTATAACACGACAAAGTACTGGCCGTTTATCCTCACATTTGTATACCTGTGGAAGACGATCGGATACGCGATGATCATCTATTACAGCAGTCTGGTAAGTATCAGCACCGACTACTACGAAGCAGCGCTGGTGGACGGAGCGACCAAGTGGAAACAGATTAAAAACATTACACTGCCGCTGTTAAAACCGACGATCATCACGATGTTTATCTTAAATATCGGACGTGTCATGTACTCCGATTTCGGATTGTTCTATCAGGTGACGAGAAACAGCGGAACACTTTACAGTGCGACACGGACCATTGATGTGTATGTATACAATGCATTGATGGAAAACAGTGATTTCGGAATGTCGTCAGCCGCCAGTGTATACCAGTCCATCATAGGATTTGTGCTTGTGGTTGCAGCAAACGCACTGGTGCGCAAAGTAAGTGAAGAAAGCAAATTGTTCTAAGGGGGTGGCGATATGAAAAAGAAGAGATTTACAGAGGCGAAAGCCTGGGGAGTTGCAGCACATATCGTTCTTACCATTTTGTGTATACTGGCTGTGTTACCGTTTATTCTTTTGGTTGTCGGCTCCTTTACCGATAATAAGACGGCGATGACAGAGGGATTTTCCTTCTTCCCTCACGCGTGGAGCCTGGAAGCATATCAGTATATCGCAAACCAGTGGGATACCATCGGACGCGCATATCTGATGACGATCCTGGTTACCGTGATCGGAACCGCAGTCAGCCTGATCATCACAAGCCTGTTTGCATATGCAGTTTCGAACAAGAAGCTGCCGGGCGGTGGAGTATTGATGTTCTTGTGTGTGTTCACGATGTTATTTAACGGTGGTATCGTTGCTACTTATTATACATACAGCAACCTGTTCCACATCAAGGATACCATCTGGGCGCTGATCGTACCGTCGCTTCTGATGAACCCGTTTAACACCATATTGATGAAAAATTACTTTACCAACAGTATCAGCCCGAGTATCCAGGAGGCAGCGCGGATTGACGGCGCCAGCGAGTTTAAGATTTTTGGACGGATCGTACTTCCACTTTCACTTCCGATACTGGCAACCATCGGAATGATGACGGCGATCGCATACTGGAATGACTGGACGAACGGACTTTACTTCCTGTCAGAGCGAAACGGCGCGAAGTATTACACGATCCAGCTGGTATTAAACAGTATCAACAACAACATTAATTTCCTGGCGAACAGCACCAGCCTTGCATCCACCGCGAATGTGAGCCTGCCGTCAACGACGATGCGTATGGCGATCGCAGTGATCGGAATTCTGCCAATCATGTTAGCTTATCCGTTTTTCCAGAAATATCTGGTAAAAGGTATTGCGATGGGCGGCGTCAAGGAATAACTAATTTATGGAAATTACCCGTTGGGGGATTTCAATAGAAGGGATACACTATATAATAGTTCAGGGAGGTAACAAACATGAAAAAGAGAGTAGTAGCTGGAATGTTGACAATGGCTATGGTTGCATCCATGGTAGCCGGCTGCGGATCATCATCCGATTCCGCATCAGACAATTCTTCACAGGCAGGCACGACAGAGGCGGCATCTACGGCGGATGCAAGCGGGGATGTCTATGAGGTGGTTATGGAGTACCCGACACTCGGGGCGACACCGGCAGACCTTCAGAAGGTGGAGGATGCCATTAACGAGCGGACAGAGTCCGAGATTGGTGTTCATGTGACACTGTATCCGGTCAGCGCATTTGACCTTAACAGCACCACAAACCTGATGGTTTCTTCCGGAGAAAAATTAGACCTTGCACTCAGCTTATTCGAAGGTGGATGCATGAGTTATGTAAACAAGGGAATTGCCATGGACCTAACAGACCTGGTTGACCAGTATGGACAGGATATTGTGTCAGCAGAAGGTGTAGCCATGAGTGGTGGTTACTATAACGGAACCCTCTACGCAGTTCCATCTGAGGAAAAAATGGGACGTGTCAAAGCGTTTGTATGCCGCAAAGACATTCTTGAGAAATATGGCATCGAATACGATGAGAACCACATCTATACAATGGACGAGCTTTCCGATATTTTTGCAACCGTCCAGGCAGGCGAGGATAACGGTTTCTACTGTATCGCAGCGATGCCGTCGGATGATACAATGTGGACATTCTTTGACGGAGTAGATTTCTGTGGCGCATCACTTGCTTCCGGTGGAGTTGCTGATTTTGGAAATGGAACAACAGTTGAGAACTACTATGCATCTGACGAATTTGCAGATATCTGCAAGACAACCAGAAGCTGGTATGAGAACGGATACTTCTCACCGGACTGCAACACAGCAACAGATTCCGACTTAACGATGTTAGAGAGTGGCAACTACTTTGGTATGTTTGAGAATGCAGAGATTGATATGGTAGCAAACCAGTCAAGTGCAATGCAGTCTTATGTAGGAACAGACCTTGTACCGCTTTATACCTGCGAGGCAGCATCTATGACACAGTATTACCAGATTTCCCAGTGGATGATCCCGGTAACCTGTGAAAATCCGGAAAAGACGATGCAGTGGTTGAATATGCTCTATGCTGATACCGAGATGACCAACCTTATTTTCTATGGTATTGAGGGCGTACATTGGCAGTTTACCGATGGAAGTGACTGCGTGATCGAATATCCGGAAGGTATTGATGAGTCCAACACACCATATCCTGGGTTATTGGGAGTATTCGGTGACAAGAGTAAGAAATATGTGATGGCTCCACTGACAGAGGACTATTATCAGGAACTTGCAGACTTCAACAATTCTATCGATGAAGCACATACCTCCAAAGTATTAGGTTACTGCTTTAACACAGATAAGGTAAGTACCCAATATGCAGCATTGTGTGATGTTGTCACCCAGTACGCAACCAGCTTAAGCCTTGGTGTAAGCGACCCGGATACAACCATTCCGGAGTTCTTAAGTGCACTGGATGCAGCAGGGATCAACGAAGTTATCGCTGAAAACCAGAGCCAGTTAGATGCATGGTTAGCAGAGCAGTAAAATAAAGATATCTGGCTAATATAACAATGGATTGCCGCCTATCCGTAGATGATACGGTGGGCGGCAATTTTTGAATAAGGAGATGGGGGTATTGAGCATGGCAATCTATGAAAATCTTTTCAAACCACTTCGCGTGGGCAATCTGATACTGAGGAACCGGATCGTGGCAGCACCGATCACCAAATACGGATATCAGCCGTCGCCGACGGACGACCTTGAGACAATTGCGTCTAAGGCGAGAGGCGGGGCAGGACTTGTAATTCTTGGAAGCGTTGCTGTCGATGACTATGAATCAAAAATTTTTTATGATGCCAGCAGCCTGTTCGGACCGAAACGGGCACTTTACAATGAGGAGCTGAGTATCATACACCAGTACGGAGCAAAGGCATCGGTGGAATTGCTGCACTGCGGATTTTTTGCAGACTGTCGTAAAACGGATGCAAATCCGGTAGGTCCTTATACATTTGTGAGGGAGCCGGGGGATTTTCGCGGACATGAGGGAGTCGAGCATAATCAGATCATGGATGGCAAAAAAGTAATCGGTCTGGATGAGGCGAGAATGCATGAAATCTGCGAGATGTATGCCAGATCTGCCGCGGAAGCGAAGCGGATGGGCTTTGATATGGTAATGCTGCATTTTGCACATGGATGGCTGCCGGCGCAGTTTATGTCACCGTACTTTAACCTCCGGACGGACGAGTATGGCGGCTCTTTTGAAAATAGGATCAAGTTCCCGACCATGATCGTCGATGCGGTGAGAAAAGCAGTCGGACCGGATTATCCAATCGATATGAGGATTGGCGCAAAAGAGTACATTGAGGGCGGTCTGGAAGTGGACGAGGTTGTAGAGTTCGTCAAACGGATTGAGGATAAGATTGATATGGTGCATGTATCGTCGGGACTGGACAAACTGGTGGGACCGACCTCTTATATTGAGTCGCCGAGCATCCATCCGCACCTCATCAATGTGCCTTTTGCAGAAAAAATGAAGGCAGCGGTAAAGATACCGGTGGTCACTGTCGGCAGTATCACGATGCCGGATGAAGCAGATAAAATTATTGCAGATGGAAAAGCGGACGCAATTGCATTGGGTCGTGGACTGATCGCGGACCCGGAATGGCCGAATAAAGCCAGAACCGGAAGAGAGGCGGATATCAGACCGTGTATCCGCTGCGTATCCTGCTACGGGGTGGCAACCGAGGGCTGTGGACAGGGCTGTGCCGTCAATCCGAGATATGAGAGAGAATTGCGGCTCCGCATGCAGGAACAGCCGATTGAGAGAGTCAAAAAAGTGATCGTCGTCGGCGGAGGTCCGGCAGGAATCCGCGCGGCACTTGCGGCAAAAGAGCGTGGGCATGAGGTCGTATTGTTTGAAAAATCGGATGCGCTGGGTGGATTGCTTAAGATATCAGACCATGACGATATGAAGCTGGACATGCGCAATTACAAGAATTATCTGGTTGCCCAGATGGAGAAATTGGGAATTGATATCCGTTTATCCTGTGAGGCAACACCGGAGCTGGTACGCGGGGAGCATCCGGACGAACTGATCGTTGCGGTGGGTTCGCACCCGGCGACACCGCCGATCCCGGGAATTGACGAGAATTATGTGTATGATATCGTAACGGCACATGACAGGGAGAAGGAACTCGGACAAAAGGTAGTCATCATCGGGGCAGGCCCATCCGGCTGTGAACTGGCGCTGTCTCTGGCAAAACAGGGCAGAGATGTGGTGATCATCGAGATGACAGACAAGCTTGCGGCAGCAGGAAATCTGCTTTACCGGGGAGCGCTCGACATTCTTTTTGAGGAACAAAAGGAGCATATTTCCTGCCTGATGCAGACAAGCTGCGAGAAGATCGCTGACCATGAGGTAACGGTCAAAGATGTGGATGGAGATCAGAAAACGATTGCGGCTGACAGCGTTGTTTACTGTACGGGAATGAGAGCCAACCGGGAATTGGCAGAGAGTTTTTACGGCATTGTCTATGATGTGAAAATGATAGGCGACTGCATGGGAGCCAGAAGAATTAACGAGGCGACCCATGAGGGATATTTTGCGGGATATTTTATGTAAAAGGAGAGGACTGTGACTATGGGAGAACATATTGTAACGACAACGACAGGAAAAATCAAAGGATACGAGAGAAACGGCGGGATTGAATATCTGGGAATTCCGTATGCAAAACCGCCGGTTGGCAAACTCCGCTTTAAGCGGGCGGTGCCGATCGAGCCATGGGAAGGTGTGCTGGATGCAAAAGAGTACGGACCGATGTCCATACAGACTGATGAGATCGAGCATCCGGGGGAGGTTGTGGGAAGTGAGGACTGTCTGACGGTTAATATCCAGAGACCTCTTAGCGGAGAAAAACTTCCCGTTCTTGTATACATTCACGGCGGCGGTTATAACACGGGAAGCGCCAGCGATGAATTGTATAACGGACGCGCGTTTGTAAAAGAGGGCATTGTGTATGCAACATTCCAGTATCGTCTGAATGTGTTGGGATTTTTTGATTTTACCACATATCCGGGATGTGAAGAATTCGACAGCAATTGTGGATTATCGGACCATATTGTGGCGATGCAGTGGATACATGACAACATTGCGGCATTTGGCGGAGACCCGGAGCGCATTACCATAGCCGGTGAATCAGCCGGAGCAACCAGTGTCACAACCTTGATGGCGACACCGGCGGCGCGGGGAACCTTCCAGCAGGCAATCATCTCAAGCTCGATCGCAAACGGATATTTTACACACAAGATGGCGCGGGAAAACATGGATTTATTTATCGAGGGAATGGGATGGAGCGAGGCGGATCTGCCGAAGCTTCTGACGATGGACCCAGCCGAGATGCAGAAGGGAAACACCTATATTGCGAAAAAGCACCAGTATAAGAATCCGGGCATCTTCCTGCCGTCCCCGGTTATCGATGACCTTCTTCCGGAGCGCCCCATCGATGCGATCCGCAAGGGATGCGCCAAGGGAATCAAATTAATGATCGGAACCAACAAGGATGAGGGAACGTTGTTTGTGAGACCGGAGGATACCAATTTCCCGAACTCATGGGAGATGGTGGAGGATGTATTTAAACATACCGGAAATGAAGCCGGACTTCCTGATATTTTAAAATATTACAAAGCCCGCAGCGGGGAGACGAAGCTTGGGATCGACCAGGCATTTTACGAGTTTGCCACAGACTATGCATTCCAGATGCCGGATATCAAGGTGGCAGATGCGCAGAAGGAGAACGGGGATGTGTGGATGTACCGGTTCGAGTATGTCTCTAAATCTTCCGAGGAATCCGGAATGGGAGCCTCCCATGCGTTTGACCTTCCGTGTGCGTTTGCAAACAGAGAGCATATGTTTGCAAAAATGCTGTTCGAGGGCGAGGACGAAAACGTGGTGGATGCCATGATCGGAGCAGTTCACGGAGCATGGTCATCGTTTGTGCGGGACGGCAGACCGGACATCGCAGACTGGAGCCAGTACGAGGGACATATCTCCCCAATCTGTATTTTTGACAGGGAGACCAAGGTGAAACAGTTAGACCGGACGGAACTGATGGATGCATGGGGTGACATGCGCTTCTATGAGGAATAGGCAGAGCAATCGCAGGCAGAAGGAAAAGGGTGAAGGTATGGCAGAAGATTTTACAAGCAACTTTATATGGACAAAAGAATGGAGCAGTGAGGACAAGGAG
>CAVCFM010000151.1:0-8454 GCA_963601305.1 bacterium
GCTCATGATTTCCACTCCTGTCTCAAATAATTTATAGTTTGTCCACATTCTCTGATACTTATTCTAGCAGACCGGGGGATGCGTATCAAATTTACCAAAAAAGAGAGACCCATCCACAGATGAATCTCCTTTTACTTCTCACATTTCTATTTATACTGTGACACGTTGCTGCTCGTCACTTCCTCGAACGGCACCCAGATATATTTGGAGTTGTCGGAAGCGTACTGGATGGAATCAATCGTTCCGCCGCTTCCTAAGCTGACGGCTGCCCTTGCCGCATATTCGCCCTGACCGGATGCTGACTGATATACGGTATAGCACATCTGCCCTTTTTCGATGGCTTCACATCCTGCCTCTGTCGCATCCACACCGAGGATCGGAACGGAGGACGGATTGATTCCGTGTTTTTTCAGGGAATTGATCACGCCGATTGCCATGGCGTCATTGTTACAGAGCACTACGTCATAGTCCTGACCGGTTCTTAAGAAGGTATCAAATACCGCCTCGCTGGTCTCCACATCAAAGTCTGCGTAATCCTCAAACACAATATTGCAGCCTCCTGCTGTCAGCTCATCCACCAGTGTTTTCGTTCTTCCGATGGTAGCTGAATGACCTTTCTGTCCCTTTAAGACAACTGCATTTTTCGCATTTAATGTCTGAAGCGCGTACTGTGCCTGATAGGAACCGGCTACGCCCTCATCGGAACCGACATAGATATACTCGTTTTCCACCAGCACATCCTCGTCCGGCGCCGAGTTGAGGAAGACGATTGGAAGTCCGTCTGCCGCTGCGATCAGCTGTCTTGCGGTCGCCGCATCCTCCGGGATACAGATGATCGCATCGTATCCGTTCTCTTTTGCCTGATCAATATCGCTGACCTGCTGCTCCAGGGAATCTCCCGCCAGTGCGATGTCGACGGTTGAGCCTACGCTCTGTGCGTATGCGGTTGCCGACTCTGCCAGCGTATCACGGAAAGCATTGCCACTCTCCACGGAATAGGTAAACAATATTTTTACACCGCTTGCTGCATCGGAACCGCTGCCGGAAGAAGCGGTATCTCCGCAGCCGGACAAAAGACCGATGGAGAAAGCTCCAACTAAAATCCCTGCTAATAATCTGCTCTTCATACTACGCTTCCTCCTTCTCGATCTTAAATACTTTTACATTCTGATCCAGTACCACTGCATTGTCTGCCAGCTGGCCGGAACTCTTGGCAACCAGACTGCTGTTGTCCAAAATATTGTTTGCTGCGTCAACCATATGCTCTGATGTCTCGGAGATAAGCGTCGCACTCGCTGCCTGCTCCTCGGAGATCGCTGCCACATTGGACGCAACAGAATCTACCTTCATAATCTTATCCATCACCTGATTGATCAGGACATCGGTCTCTGTAATGTTGTCGTAGATCAGATCAAATGTATCCACCGCCGTGTGGATCATCTCACCGCTCTCATTGATATGTTTGACACTCTCACTGGTCTGTGCCACACACTCGCCCACGAGGGACTGCACTTCCTGGATCAGTTTTGCAATCTCATTTGCAGAGTTTGCACTGTTCTGCGCCAGACTTCCGATCTCACTTGCGACAACGGCAAATCCTCGTCCTGCCTCGCCGGCTCTTGCCGCCTCAATAGAAGCATTTAACGACAGAAGGTTTGTCTCCCCTGCAATCTCGCTGATCATCTCGACGATGTTGGTGATATTTCCGGAGGCTACTCCGACGTTATGGATGACTTCCTCCAGCTTATTCATGGAAGCAGAGATGGACTCCATCGCACGGCGCACATCCTCCATGTCGTGTTTTCCTTTTTCGGTAGCATCCACGGTCTCATGCATCTTCGTGGTAACTTTTTCACCGTTATCCCTGGTGTCAGAGACAACCATGGCAAGCGTGGTCGCATTGTTTGCGATCTCAGTAACTGACTGCACAAGGTCGTCCACGGTCTGGTTCAGATCTTCCATGGATTTTGCCTGCTGTTCCGCTGCGCTGTGCATCTGCTCTGCCGCATTCTGGCTCGACTGTGCCTGCTCCTCGAGCTCGCCGGACACCTTTCCGATGCTCTGGATAATCTTCTTCATGGAAGTCATAAATTCCCTGACACTTCCGGACATCACGCTGATCTCACTCTTACCGGATACCTGAACCGGAACGGTGAAGTCACCGGTGGACATCGTTGTGATAACGTCCGTCAGTTTCTTGATCGGCTTCACGGTAAAATGAATTGAGCGCTCAATGATCAGCAGAACTACCAGTGCACAGATGATACCGATCAACAGCAGTGCTGTCCGCAGTGTACGCACATTACTTAAAACAGAGTCAACCGGAACGTAGGACACCAGCACCCAGTTGGTATTCTGGATTTCCTTAAACACTACCTCATTGTCCGCCAGCTGCGCAGTTGTGTAGTCCGCCTCACTGATTTTTTCTGCGATTGCAGCGAGCAGTGGGTCAGAGTCGCCTGTGCTAAGGGTTGTACCCGCCAGCGACAGATCTCTATGGCTTAAGATCTCATTACTCTTTGTATCCACCAGAAATGATGCTGCATTGTCCATCTCCACATTGGAATTAACGATAATGCTGATGCGGTCCAGTGTCACATCGACGCCTAAGATCCGGACTGTGTCATCGTCTGATTTTAAAATACCGGTGGCACTGATCACGTTCTCGCCGTTCTCATTGGTGTACATATTGCCGTAATCCATGGAAACGCGCGTCATTCCCTCTTTAAACCACTGCGAATTTGTGACATCCGACTCGATTTTATCGGAATATGTAGACTTGACAAAACTGCCGTCTGTCCCGCCGATATAGGCGCCCGAGACAAAGCTGCTGTTAGCGTTGTAAAAACTGTCTAATATCTTCTGCTCCTGTTCCTCATCCAGGTCGCCGCTCTCCAACGCAAGCTTTAAATTGTCAACAGCTACCAGATTTTCATCCAGCCATGCCTCAATTTCCTTTTCCTGTCCCTTTGCCGATGTCGAAAGATTTTCCTCTGCCAGTTCCCGTATCATGTTCGAAGACACATAATAGGACACGCCAACAAGGATCATAACCATGATTGCGACTGTCGGCAAAACACTGGCAAGAATCTTCACTTTCATCGAATTTTTCCAATTACTTTTTTCCATAACAACCTCCGTGTTTCTAAATATTTTTTCTTCCGTGCTTCTATTTATTTTATCGTCTGTATTTTCTATCTATTTTATTGCTGAGGCACAATTTTTTACACAAAATGGCACCGTATCTTCGATTTCCCGGATATGGTATTTCCTCATCGAAAATGCGGTGCTGTTTTGTGTAAAAAAATTCAAGTTATATCGCTTCTTCGCCCGTGACGCCCGCATGTGAGTTTCTCACAGCGTTGCGCACCGGCAATACCATAGACGGTGTCACCGACAGTTCGTCAATGCCCATCTGTAAAAATGTTTCTGTCAGGGTTGTATCTGCACCCAGTTCGCCACAGATGCCTACCCAGCAGTTTTCCTTGTGACCGTTCTCTATTACCATGCCAATCATGCGTAAAACCGCCTCATGATGCGAGTCGTAAATGCTATCCAGCTTTGGATTCTGACGGTCGATCGCTAAGGTATACTGGGTCAGATCATTTGTTCCGATTGAGAAAAAGTCCACTTCCTTCGCCAGCAGGTCACTGATCATAACCGCCGCCGGCGTCTCGATCATAACTCCAATCTCGCAGTCTTTGTACGGGATACCAGCTGCGTCCAGCTCCGCTTTTACCTCTTTTATCACTTCCTTAATCTCCAAAACCTCTTTGACGGAGATGATCATCGGAAACATGATCGAGATAGTGCCGTAATAGCTTGCCCGGTAAATAGCGCGAAGCTGTGTCTTAAAGATATCCTTTCTGTCAAGACAGATACGGATTGCCCGGTAACCCATGGCTGGATTATCTTCCTTGTCCAGTCCGAAATAATCAACCTGCTTGTCGGCTCCGATATCCAGTGTACGGATAATCACCTTTTTGCCTGCCATATTTTCGGCTACTGTCTTGTACGCTGCGAACTGTACCTCCTCGGACGGATAATCCTCGGACTCCAGATATAAAAACTCGCTGCGGAATAAGCCGATACCTCCCGCATCGTTCGCAAGCACATTTGCCACATCCGACACGCCGCCGATGTTGGCGTAAAGCTGGATCTTTCTGCCGTCTGCGGTGACATTTTCCTTGCCCTTTAACTCTAACAGGAGACGCTTCTTCTGCTCGTCTTCCTCCTTGCGTTTCCGGTAAGATGCGATCGTCTCCTCATCCGGGTCCACATAGATGGTTCCGTTGTAACCGTCCACGATTCCCATTTTGCCATCCCAGGACAGCCATTCCTCGGAAAACTTCACACCGATCAGCGCCGGAATGTTCATCGTCCGCGCCAGGATTGCGGTGTGGGAGTTGGTGGAACCGCCCTTTGTCACAAAGGAGAGCACCTTTGACTTATCTAACTGCACGGTCTCGCTCGGTGCCAGATCCTCCGCCAGGAGGATTACCGGCTCATCCCCGGTGATCCCGCCGTGTCCGGCGCCCTGTAAGATTGCGATCACCCGGTTCGAAATGTCTTTTACATCCGCCGCGCGCTCCCGCATATAGTCATCGTCCATGGCTGCAAACATCTGGGAAAAATTGTCTCCGGTGGTGGCGACTGCAAACTCCGCATTCACTTGCTGGCTGCGGATCATATTTGTGACCGACTCGATATAATCCAAGTCATCGAGCATCATCTGATGCACCTCGAAGATCATGGCATTGACCTCGCCTACTTCCTTCAATGCCTTTTCATACAGCGCTGCCAGCTGCTCTTTTGCCAATGCCCTTGCATCTTCAAAGCGCTTCTGCTCTGCTTCTACATCCTGGATTTTCTCCCGCTTTACCTGATTATCTCTCTTGTGGTAAACCGCCATTTTGCCGATGGCAATTCCACCGAATACGCTTTTTCCCTGAAAAATCATATGCTTACCTCCATATCCTTAACGGCAATCCTATAAATTTTCCTCAAGAAACTTTTTCAGATGCTCGGATGCCTCTGCCTCCTGCTCGCCGGAGGTCTTAACAGTGATCGTCTCACCGCATTTTACACCGAGTCCCATGACACCAAAAATACGCTTTGCATCTACTTCCTTACCGTCTTTTGCGATAAGTACGGAGCAGGGGAAGGAGGCTGCCTCCTTCACAAACTGTCCTGCAGGTCTTGCATGAATACCTTCTTTATCTGTGATTACATAATTAAATTCTACCATGATTACTCCTTCCCCGGCACCTTACTTTGATGCCGCGCTCTTTTTTACTATTTTTCTGAAACGTTCTTTTTTAAGATACCAAGCAGTACACAGCTGACAACGGAACCGATTACTAATGCCAACAGATACATCAGCGGATTTCCGATGGTAGGAACTACGAAGATTCCACCGTGCGGTGCCATTAAGGTACAGCCAAATGCCATGGAAAGCGCTCCGGCTACAGCCGAACCGATAATGCAGGATGGCAGTACGTGAAGCGGGTCAGATGCTGCAAATGGGATTGCACCCTCTGTGATAAAGGAGAGACCCATAATAAAGTTGGTCGGTCCTGATTTGCGCTCCTCAGCGGTAAATTTGTTCTTGAAGATCAAAGTTGCAAGTGCGATTGCAATCGGTGGTACCATTCCTCCGATCATAACTGCTGCCATAATGTTGTAGTTACCTGCTGCGATCGATGCGGTTCCGAATACATAAGCTGCCTTGTTGAATGGGCCACCCATATCGATTGCCATCATTCCGCCGAGCAATGCGCCAAGTGCGATTGCGCTGACACTGTTCATAGAGTACAGTCCGTTGTTGATAAAGGTGTTTAATGCTCCGATTGGTGGCTCGATGATGTAAGTCATGATCACACCGATCAGGAATGTACCGATCAGTGGATAAAGCAGCATCGGCTTCATACCCTCTAAGCTCTCCGGCAGTTTTTCAAACAGTTTCTTTAACAGTTTTACAATATATCCTGCCAAAAATCCAGCTACCAATGCACCTAAGAAACCGGAAGTTCCGTTTGCTGCGATCGCGCCGCCGACAAAACCAATGGCAAGACCCGGTCTGTCTGCAATACTCATCGCGATAAATCCAGCTAAGATCGGAAGCATAAATCCGAATGCCACACCACCGATGGACTTAAACATTGCTGCTGCCGGTGTGATCGTACCGAAGTTGGAACGCTGGTCAAGCGGCAAGGAGTTCAGATCTACTGCAAATCCATCGATCAGGAATGCGATCGCGATTAAGATACCACCACCTACAACGAATGGAAGCATGTGGGATACACCGTTCATCAGGTGTTTGTAAATCTGATGTCCAATGCTGTCATTTCCGTCCTCACTGCTCTCTGCCATGTCTTTCTTGTCTGCATGGTATGTAGACGCATTTCCGTTCATGGCTCTTGTGATCAATTCCTCTGCCTTGCTGATTCCGTCTGCCACTTTACACTGGATCACCGGTTTTCCGTCAAAACGCTCCATCGGAACCTGTGTATCTGCGGCAACGATAATGCAGTCTGCCTCTCTTATCTCACTGCTGGTGAGCACGTTCTTTGCTCCACCGGAGCCTCTTGTCTCAACCTTGATGCGGCATCCTAACTCGCCTGCCTTTTTCTCAAGGCTCTCTGCTGCCATATACGTGTGTGCAATTCCGGTCGGGCATCCGGTTACTGCCAGAATGTATGCGCCCTTTTTGTCTGTGCCGGCATTTGCTGCTGTAGCACCAGCCGATGCGGCATCCTTATCTGCCTCCGCGTCGTCGATGACTTTTACGAACTCATCTACGGATTTTGCATTTTTCAGTGCATTTGTAAAATTCTCATCCATTAAAAGCACGGACAGTTTGCTGAGCACGTCTAAGTGCACATTGTCCTCGGTATCCGGTGCTGCGATCAGGAAAATAAGATTTACCTTTTCGCCATCTAATGAGTCAAAATCAACACCGTCTTTTATCACCATGGCTGCCAGTCCCGGTGCCTTTACCGCATCTGATTTGCAGTGTGGGATCGCAATTCCCTCACCGATACCTGTGGTGCCCTCTTCTTCTCTTAAATATACTCCTTTGCGGTATTTCTCGACATCTGCGATCTTACCGCTTTTCGCCATCAGCTCTACCATAGCATCAAGAACTTCTTTTTTGCTACCGGTAACGCCATTCAACTGAATGCTTTCTTTTGCCAGCAATTCACTGATTTTCATGATTAACCCCTCCTATAAATTTGTTTGCTCTAACAGCATTTTCACTTCTTCTTTGGTTGCCAATTCTTCTGAAAAGGCGGAGGCACTACCAGTACATACCCCCATTGCAAATGCTTTCCGGTAATCCTGCTGCTCTAAATAGCCAGCTAAGAATCCTGCGACCATCGAGTCGCCCGCTCCTACGGAATTCACCACCTTTCCTTTTGGTGCATCTGCCTGAAATACGCTGCCATCTTCCGCCACAAGAACGGCTCCGTCCCCTGCCATCGATACCAGCACGTTTTTCGCACCCATTTCCTGTAATTTTCTTGCGTACTCGATCACATCTTTTTTGTCTGTGATCGTCGTGTGGAAAATTTCCCCCAGTTCATGGTTGTTTGGTTTTATCAGAAAAGGATGGTATTGCAGCACATTGACCAAAAGGTCCTTGGTTGCATCCACCACGATTCTCAATTTTTTGTTCTGCAGGTATTTCATGATGTCCATATAAATGGTCTGTGGCATCACATCCGGGATGCTGCCTGCCATCACCAGAACATCTCCATCCTGCAAGGCATCCAGCTGTTCGTAAAGGCGCTTGATGTCGTCTGCTCCGATTGCCGGTCCCTGTCCGTTGATCTCCGTCTCCTCGTCGGAGCGAAGCTTTACATTGATACGGGTCATTCCGTCTTTTACCTGAATGAATTTTGCGGAAATTCCTTTTTCTTCCAGAAGACTTTTTAATTTGTCTCCGGTAAATCCTGCCAAAAATCCAAGCGCTGTATTGTCATAGCCCAGATTTTTCAGCACCATGGATACGTTGATTCCCTTTCCGCCGGGATATATGATCTCCTGACTCGTCCGGTTGACGATTCCGCAGGTAAACTTTGGTACTGTCACTATATAGTCCAATGAAGGATTAAATGTTAATGTGTATATCATGGTATCTTCCTCCCATTCACTTTCTATGCAAGGTTTCTCATCCTGTCATACACGGATTACATTTTTGCAATCCTTAAATGCCGGATGTGCCATATCGGTCGTGATGACCATCGCACTGTCAAACGGGGCAAACGTGACACTTGAAATCTGATTGAATTTGCTCTCGTCCGCTAAAATGTAGCAGTCTTTGCAGTTCTGCATGGATTTGCGCTTTACCAACGCCTCTTTTAACTCCGGTGTGGAGAATCCTCTCTGCATGCTCACGCCGTTGGTGCCCCAGAAGCCCTTGGTAAAATTGTATTTGTCCAGCGTTACCAC
>CAVCFM010000152.1:0-5484 GCA_963601305.1 bacterium
CGTTCTAACGCATCCCCCACATTAAATTTATATTTTAACATTTTTCTACACCCCTTTTCTATTAATTTGATATTACAACTATATAATAGTGCATTTAAAATGTCAATAAAAATATTTCTGAAAAAAGTGACGTTTTCTATTGACCATCACTTATAAAAGTGATATCATATAAACATAGCAAGGAACAACAAATCACATTTCTGGAGGTAATAAATATGAAAACAAGCGATATGATTAAAGTACATTTATACGACATGAACAACAAAGAAATCAAAACTAGAAGCTACGACAAAATTTTCATTGTGCACGAAAAAGACGGAAAACTTGGCATCGACTGGAACACCTTCACACCATTTGAAACCTTTGCATCATCAGTAATATTTGAAAATATAGAAACTGGCGAGCTATTTTTCTTCTCCAATATCGAAAATACAGTTGTTAAAATAGCATAAGCCGAAACGCTCCAGGCAGAGCGTCAGCCGAGGAATGGTCTCCCGGTGCTGATGATGGCAGACCGCAAATTATATTTTGGGAGGACGGAAAAATGAGGAAAGAATTTATAAAAAATGTTTTGGATACTGAAGTGAATGGATTTGCCTGTACAGTACGGTACATAGTTAGAGCAATGTACGATGTAATTGATGACGACGGCTTCGCAACAATTGAGCAAAAAATCGTTGCGGATGTAACATTTTCCTGCGAAGAGCTTGATAAAAAGGGTGGAATATCTAAGGTATTAGAAGACCTCAAAGAGCGCTACGCTCCGCTCAGCAAATAAAATTATTCCCGCCCCGGAGGTTACGAGGGTAGAAAGGAAAATATGAAAGACTGGACAATTGAACAATTATATGACATTTGGAGAGGTTGCGGATATACAAAGAAACAGGCACAAGCGAAAGCAGAAAAGGATTACAAGGAAATGCACCGAAAAAAATCTGAATTGGAACGTCACCAGATTATGCAGGAAATGTTTTACAACTAAGTCGAAACCGCCGCCCGGCGGCCTGTAGGAACTGCCCCACCTGCACTGATGAGACAAGCACACATAGCGAAAGGATGGTTGATATTATGACAAAAAAGGAACAATACGAAAGCCATAGAAAGACATTTTTAGAAATTCGTGATCTCTTTTTAAAAAATCATGAAGATTTTGCACTGGCAAAGGCATTTCATAAACCTATGAAATTTTACGGAGAGTATACAAAAAAAGAATGCATTGAGATTTTAAGAAAAGAAGCAAACGCATAGAAAGGACGGTTGATTTTATGGTTACAGTTAAATTACAAGGAATTTATGGAAAGAAAAATGCTATCCCGGCTGCAGAGCTTAAGCCGGGTATGGTTACAGTTTGGAATTTTGGTTACACCGAAACAATAAAAAGCGTTGAGCCTACAAAGAGTGGAAAAAGCGTCAAATGTATTATTGTTTCCGACGAAAGCGGCAAAGAGTACACGCGAACACTACGAAATGATAGGCTTGTAGCGATTGCATAGGCAAGCGGGCTCCCGGGGCTCGACTCCCCGGTTTGCGCTAAAAAACTTACACACTTACCCAGCCCCCTAAAAATAGGACTTTCCGGGGTGGTCGTATTCCATCTTTTCAAGCCAAAAAATAGGCATATCCCAGTCCCGGAGGATACGCCTATTTTTTTTCGTGATATAATTCGCATAAATAACTTCTTTTTGACCTCTGCCATGGTGTTTCAACCTATTTCACCTCTACGATTTTCCAGTTATCCCCCTTCTCCAGCACAAGCGTATACTCTGACACCTCCGTCGCTTTTGATACCTGATCTAAATACTGCACGTAAATATGCGCATTTATCTTTCCATCTTCCTTATAATATGCCTCGTTCAAAATTCCATTATAAACCAAGTCCCGGTTAATAACACCAAGCGCATCCGTGCTCGTATAATATGCCAGTTCTTTCGCTGTTGCTGTCGGGTACAGTGCAAAAAATGTTTTAAAGAAATCTTCAATCTCTCCCTGTTCTGCAGCTGACACCGTTCCATCACTCTTCTTTTCTGCAGGCGTATAAGAGGATTGTTCCGGTGCACTGGCAATCGTCGGATTTTTGACGATAACCATAGCGTCTGACGAATCCTTATATACTTTAGTCTGATAATAGTTTTCGCTGACCACCTCGTTATATGAAACCATATCTTCTTCCTGCTCCGTTCCGTCTACACTCTCTGCCCCAGTCACATTGGTAGCCTCTGTCAGCCTCTGTCTGACCGAATATGTAACGTTATAAAAGCCGTCTCCATCCTCTTCGACATTCCAGATATTGACCGCCAAAACTTCCGATGCAGACGGGCACTCACTGTTAATTGTCCCATTGTCTATTCTGGCAAGTTCTTCGGTCAGATATTCTGCCATCTGTACGACTCTTTCGTCCCGTGACGCGGAATCATAGCCCCAGGTATAGAATACTAAAGCAAATTGTCTTACAAAACTCTCCACCCGGTTTGTATCCTTTACCTTTTCCTCCACTACTTCCCGCTCATGAATCGTCTCTTTATCAATTGCGGTAAAATTTTTATATACCGCAAAAATCAAGCTGACAGCCAACAAGCCCCACAACCCATATATCACTTTCCGATTAGGTCCGACACGGAATACCGGCATCCCGACTGTACTACGCTTTATGCGTTCTTCTTTTTGCTTTTTCAACCATGCCAATAGTTTCTCCCGAAACTCTTTTATTTTTGCTTTCATCTATTCATTTCCTCCAATTCTTCCAGCACACACGATATGTTTACGCCAATAATTACTCGACAGATCACTATATCCGATCGGATCACCCGCATGATACATCTTCCCATCACCGGCATAGATACCAACATGTGTGATATAATTTTGACTGTTTGCATTTGTCCCTGTAAAAAAGACTAAATCCCCGGGCTGCGCCTCCTCTAACGTTATATGAGTCGTGGCATCGTACTGCTCTTGTGCAGTTCGTGGCAGCGAAATACCACACACACCGTAGCAATATTGCACAAGTCCAGAGCAATCGAAAGATGTTGCCGGAGACGCACCACCCCACACATATTTCCAGCCTTTGTATTTTAATGCCTCCTGCAACACAGCACTTGCCACATCCTCTGACAATGGATCAGCTGCAAGATACTGTTTCACCAGGTACACATAGAACATATTCCCGTAATCGTACCGCCATCCACCATTTGTTTTTACAGCCAGTTCATTGTTATATACGACCTTTTTTCCAGATGACTTGGATGCAGCGAAATTTGATGCAAGTAAAAAACTATGTTCCTTTCCATTCTTCGCAACATAGTCTATATAGCCCTTTCCATAGTTGTAAGCCTGGATTACGGTATCTATATCACAGTCTTTACTAACTGCCGTCCAATACAACGTAGCAAAATACGAACATGCCTGGTCAATCGACATGTCCACCGTCCATTCCTCTTCCGGTATCCCAGACGAACCAAGCGATTGCATGACATCCACCCCTTGTCCACCTGTTTCGACCTCCATAATCGCAATCAAGTATCTTGCATAATCGCGTATATAATGAAGTTCTGCATACTTATAGACTAGCGCCTCATATTCTGTTACCTTATCAGACACCGCACCCCCTGCATGATAAACAGGAGTTGTTTTGCTTTCGTTGCCTGGTATAATAACCATAAATGCAAGACAAAACACCAATAGCGGGATCAGCAAATGAGCCAGAATAATGATCTTTATTTTTCTCATTCATCATTTTCCCTCCCTTCTGTGAAGCATATGTTCAAAGTCTTCAAAGCTCATATCTTCGTTATATGCATAAATAGAAAAATCCTCGTCATCACTATGAATTCCTTCCGGGAAATTACTGATATCAAATGCTAATCCGTCAGATTTATCATTTAATTTTGACTCTCGCTGAACCGTTCCGGCTGTCATTCCCTTTGCGACATGCTGTTCCTGTGGTTCCGACATTTTTACCTTTTCAGGTCGCTGTCTGTTCTCTACCTTCTGTCCTGCCGTCTGTTTATTCGATTTCTGCGTTTTTTCGCTCTCTGCCTCTGGCTTTTCCCTCTGCACCGATTCTCTTACCCGTGTACCTGTATCATAGCCTTTATTCATCGTCACATCAGATTTTACATTTTTCTTAGCCGGATGATCTTTTGATAACGCTTCTGCAGAACGTTTTGACTTTATAGCTTGATTCATTGGTTTCACATTCTTTTCTGTCGATTGCACGGAAGGATTTCCTTTTCCAAGTGCATCCGCCCAAACATCCCGGTATTCTCGCCCCTGGTATGAAATCCGTTTCTGCGATAATGCTGCATTTTTCCGCCTTTCCACTAATGCACGCTGTCTGTCATTATTTTGCAGGCGTAACTTCTTTTCCGTTCTCTCCGGCTGTTTTTCCTGCATTTGCGTATGTACTGCCTGGCTTGCTTTCTGCTTTCTATCGTTTTCCCTTCTATCAGCCGTGCGCTTCATCTGCTCTTCTCCAGCATTTGTTGCCTTCGTATCCTGTTTTTGACTCTCACTTTCTGCATAGCTGCTTTCCCTTACAACATCGTCTGGTTCATCCGCATCTGCTCCATCCGACGTCCGATTCTTCAATTCAAACCTGGCATCATTCATCCGAGGAGAACTGTCTGCAGCTCTATAACTATTGTCATTTTGTCGATCTGAAGACTGACGAGAATTTTGTTCACGCCCTCCAGTTTTACCATTCTCTTTATCCGCTGCACTTTTTCTACCGCTTGCTGCCTCCTGCGAACTGTCTGCCGTTGAGGATGACTGTCTATTCATCCGGCGTTCTTCCCTTTCTATAGCCCGGTCATCCCGCGCCTGTTGCCGTGCACGCTTCTTTTCTCTCTTTTTCTGCCGTCTGTTCATTCGTGCATCTGACATCTTCTTCCTTATAAACATTGTGGCAAGATAATTGCGGAACAACGACTTCTGCATGTCTCCTTCTCCACTTCCATGTAGTGCAAACATGCCAAGGATTTCATCCTTTTTCAGATAAACACCCACAAAGACTACAATCTGCAAATAGCCTATCATCAAGAATGAGTGGTCGCCCGCAAGACCATATACCAGACTCGACACACAAAAAGCAATTGTTACCAGAAGCGTGATTCCTGCCCGGAACATAATCACGTTAAAAATTTTCATGATCGACGATTTAGCAATGCCTCCCATTGTCGGGAACATTGCAATTACCAAACTTATCGGCAGCACCATGGCAAACATAATAAACATGATCTGTGACAACAGCATTGCACCACAAAGTAAACCCACAACTACACTGATGATGAGATTTACCAAGAATATCAACAATACCATTCCCAGGCGTTTTACCACATTAATAACTGTCATATTCATATTTGCATAGGTATTTATCTCGTCGATCACAACCGCTTCTCGCGTAGAACCATACTCGGTTTGCGGATTGACAGAAAGCAAATTCTCGATCCGTGACGTGCCAATGATGCTTTCATCCGATGTCCCGTACTG
>CAVCFM010000153.1:0-3937 GCA_963601305.1 bacterium
GTGTAATCTCCGCAAAACCGGTGCGCGCCTCCTTCACAGCCTGAAAAAATTCTTCCACTGAGTTGCCAATGGGCGTTACCGCCCCCATTCCCGTCACTACTACCCGTCTTTTCATGGGAACCTCCTTCTTTTTACATATGCATTCCGCCGTCCACGGAGATCACCTGCCCCGTGATATAGGCGCTGCGGTCTGATGCAAGAAATGCCACCAGCTCCGCGACATCTTCCACCGTCCCTGTCCGCCCCATGGGGATCTGTGCCTTTACCGCCTCTTTGGCACGCTCCGACATGGCTTCGGTCATCTCCGTTTCAATAAATCCGGGTGCTACCGCATTACAGGTAACGCCGCGCCCTGCCAGCTCTCTCGCCACGCTTTTGGTCAGACCGATGACGCCCGCCTTGCTGGCGCTGTAATTTGCCTGCCCCGCATTTCCCATGACACCGGACACGGAAGAGATATTGATGATCCGCCCGTATCGCTGTTTTAAAAAATAGCGGGATGCATGGCGTATCGTGTGAAATGCCCCTTTTAAATTCGTCGTAAGCACCGCGTCAAAATCCGCTTCGCTCATTTTTAAAATCAGTCCATCCCTGGTAATTCCCGCATTGTTGACCAAAATGTCTAAGTGCCCGTAGTCTTTGATGATCCGGGCTATCATAGCCTCGCACGCCGAAAAATCCGCCACATCACATTGCATGGCAGCTCCGCCGATCTGGTCTGCGACCTTCATCGCCTGCTCCTTAGAGCCGTTATAATTAACAATGACAAATGCGCCCTCTCTGGCAAGCGTCTCTGCGATTTTCTTTCCGATTCCCCTGCCTGCCCCGGTGACAAGCGCTACCTTTCCTGTCAGCATCTTTTCTCTCCTCTACCTGTCTGCAAAAAATCCTCCACAGTCTCCACGTTATACATCTCTATCTCACCGTGATCCACAGCCGATGCCCGGATGATTTTCTTTAAAAAGCCTGTCAGTGTGTGCCCCGGTCCGATTTCCACAAAGGTGTCCACGCCGTCCGCCAACATCCGCTCTACAGACTGCTGCCAGCGCACCGGAGAAGCTACCTGCCGCTGCAACAGTGGCTTGACATCCTGTAACTCCCTGACATAATCGGCAGTCACGTTTGCAAGGTACGACAGTTTCATTTCCTGCAATTTTACCTCTGCTAATGCCTCTCCCAACTGCTCACCGGCGCCTTTTAGCATTGGCGAGTGAAACGGTCCGCTGACTTTTAACGGCACCGCACGCTTGGCGCCTGCCGCCTTGCACTGCTCACCAGCCGCCGTTACCGCGCTCTCTTCCCCCGTAATTACAATCTGTCCCGGGCAGTTATAGTTGGCAATCGATACAATGCCCTCCGTTTTTGTGCAGATTTCCTCGATTTTATCTGCATCAAGTCCGAGGACTGCCGTCATCGCACCGCCGGTCGGAACCGCCTCCTGCATATAGATACCGCGCTTTCTCACCAGCGCAAAGGCATCCCTCCAGTCCAATATTCCGGCTGCGAGCAGTGCCCCGTATTCTCCCAGGCTTAAGCCCGCTGCCACATCTGCCTCATATCCTTTTTCCTGCAATGCTTTTAATATCGCAGCTTCCACGGTCAGCATACAGATCTGTGTATACTCCGTGATATTTATTTTTTCATTTTCCGTAAAACAGAGTTCTGCTATGTCAAGCCCGGATGCCTCCGATGCCAGAGCAAACACGTCCCTGCATGCCGGGATCTGCTGATAAAAATCCTGCCCCATTCCGATATACTGTGCGCCCTGTCCCGGAAATAAAAACGCTGTTTTTCCCATATTTTTCTCCTCTTTAACCGACCGCTGTCCCCTGTAACAGCGTATCTGCTTCCTTCATTATCTCCTCTATGATCTCGCGGCAGGTCTGTTCTTTTTTGACCAGCCCTGCGCTCTGTCCCGCCATCAGACTTCCGTTTACCACGTCTCCGTCCACAACCGCCTTGCGCAGCGAGCCAAGGGTCAGCTGCTCCAACTCCTCAAAACCGGCTCCCTGTTTTTCTAATTTTAAATATTCCCGGCTCATCTGGTTGCGCAGCACGCGGATGGGATGCCCGGTGCTTGTTCCTGTCACTTCCGAGTCAATGTCTTTTGCCGCGAGAACCCGTTTTTTATAATTTTCATGCACGATAGACTCATCTGCCACGACAAAACGCGTTCCCATCTGGATTCCCTCGGCACCAAGCATCATGGCTGCTGCCATGCCTCTGCCATCGGCAATGCCGCCTGCGGCAATGACCGGGATCTGCACGGCATCCACGACCTGTGGCACCAGTGTCATCGTTGTCTGTGAACCGATGTGCCCGCCGGACTCCATGCCCTCGGCGACCACGGCATCCGCGCCCGTGCGCTCCATGATTTTTGCCATTGCGACACTTGCCACAACCGGGATGACAACGATTCCAGCTGCTTTCCAGTCCGCCATGTATTTTGCCGGGCTTCCCGCTCCGGTCGTGACAACCGGAACTTTTTCCTCGATCACAATCTTTGCAACCTCCGGCGCATTGGGGCTAAGCAGCATGATATTCACACCAAACGGCCGGTCAGTCAGCTTTTTTACCTGTAGAATCTGCTCTCTGACAACCTCCGGCGGGGCGCTTGCTGCCCCGATGATTCCCAATCCGCCTGCGTTCGATACCGCCGCTGCCAGGTGATATTCCGCCACCCATGCCATTCCCCCCTGAATGATTGGATATTTTGTTCCAAGCAGTCTGCTTACCCTCGTCTCCATTTATGCGGTAACTCCTTTATTCTGTAAATAATTGATGACGTCCTGCACGGTGACAATCGACTCTAAGTCCTCCGAAGGGATCTCAATTCCAAACTCCTCCTCCAATGCCATCACCAATTCAAACAGGTCGAGGGAATCTGCCCCCAAATCGTCTTTTAACTTGGTGCTCTCCTTGATCTCAGACTCCTCCACATTTAACTGCTCCGCGATAATCGGTCTCATTTTTTCTAACATAAGTGTTCTCCTTCCTCTCATTCCCAGGCAGTTGCAAAACTATTTTCTGCCTCTAGTTCTTTCTTCCCAGATTATTTGCCTTTCAAATATTTTGATAGTCAAATAATTTGTTTATCAAAGTATATGTCTGTCACTTTTATTTGTCAAGGAAAATTTTGGAAGTGCCACGAAAGCCCCGATTTTTACAGCAAACCATGATAGCTCTTGACAATTGCCGCCAATATCGCTATAGTTAAGTTCGTTATGAAATAATCGAATATGAAAACGCTAGGGGTGCAGATATGCTGAGAGATGATATTTCGTCGACCCTTATTACTTGAACCGGATAATACCGGCGTAAGGAAGCTTTTTAGATTGAACCTCCTGGCATTTTGTATTCACCAAGGAGGATTTTTTTATGAATAACTTTTTTGCAACTCCCGAGGGTGCCTGGGGCGACGGTTCTGTCCACCTTACCACCATCGGTATTCTGATCGTCGTAGTGCTTATCGCAGCTTTAATTATCGTAGCTGCAATTCTTCGTCACAAAGATTCCGAGAAAAAAGCAAAGCTTACCACCAAGCAGCTGGTGTTCTCCGCTGTAGCAGTGGCACTCGCCATGGTCTGCTCAATGATCAAGTTCGCTGACCTGCCGATGGGTGGTTCTGTCACACTTTTTTCCATGCTCTTTATCGTGCTGATCGGCTACTGGTATGGTCCTTCCGTCGGCATTATGACTGCTGTTGCCTATGGTCTTCTGCAGTTTGTAACTGAGCCGATCTTCTACACCATTCCTCAGATGCTGATTGATTATCCATGTGCATTCGGCGCACTTGGTCTTGCCGGATTTTTTGCCGGTAAAAAACACGGCCTGCAGATTGGATATGTCGTAGGCGTGCTCGGACGTTACGTCTTCGCCGTACTTTCCGGTGTTGTATTCTTCGGCGCTTACGCCCCAAAAAAAAAAAAAAAAATTG
>CAVCFM010000154.1:0-831 GCA_963601305.1 bacterium
ACCTTTGATATTGATTACATCGAATATCATTGCGGTAGTCAAACAATACATCAACATCAGCAGGGCAAAGATTACGCAAATAAAGTCGAGTAGTTTGCAACATTCTAAACCTCCTCATAAATTAAAGTTTTCTTCTTCAAACTTGCTGGCGATCTGATACGGACCGTAGCCCTCAATCGTCATGGCAAAGATGCGCTTGAACACCTCGGCGGCTTCGGGGTCAACCAACCATTGGTCTCTGGCTTCGTTCCAAAGATAGCCGTAAATGACCGTGCCTGTGAGGTGCTTGCCGGATTTACCTTTGGACTGAAAAGTGGAACGGATTTTACGGCTGGTGTCTCTGGCGTAGTATTCGTTCATAATGTTGCGGAATGGGGTAAAATCATCGTCCCCTCTGGCACTGTCCACGCCGTCATTGATGGCGATAAGGCGAACTCCACGCTGACGCAGGATTTCCATAATCTGACCGACTTTCAGATAGTCACGACCCATGCGGCTCATGTCCTTGATACACAGATACTCCACATTCCCGGCTTCAACCTCTTTCATCATTGCTAAAAATCCGGGACGGTCAAAGCAAGTACCACTAATGCCATCATCCGTGAAATGGACAATTTTACCAAAGTCATCACAGCTCAGTCGTTCGTACAGAGCTGTGATTTTCTCGTTTTTTCTCATAACTTGCGCTCCTTTCTTCGGTTTTAGGTTGTGTGTTCTAAGAGACTTCCCAACCGCTTGATTAAGAAGTCTTTTAGAGCATACAACACCCATTGCAACTATATCTGTCTGAATCGTTTTCCTATCCTCTATCCCTATCATATAGGTCAGGAG
>CAVCFM010000154.1:841-2298 GCA_963601305.1 bacterium
CATTTATACAGACCGTCTGTACAAAGCACTCTACATGTTAGTGATAGTGGTCATTCAAACATTTAAAGTGACCACTAATCTATTCTTTTATTCTATAAATCGTAGAGGAGCTGGCTTAAACCCGCTCCCCCTGCTTTGATATCTCTTCCATTATTCATACAACTCTGACAGCGGTTTAAATGTATACCCCATCTCCTCCCACTTTGTCAGAAGTTCATCTAAAATCTCCCCATTCGTCTTTGAGGTGCTATGTAACAGAACGATTGCCCCCGGATGGATCCGGCCAAGCAGCTTGTCAAACGCCTCCTCTTTGGTCGGCTGGTCATCCACGTTCCAGTCCACGTAGGCAAGACTCCAGAAAAATGTGTGATATCCGAGTTCCTTTGCCATCGCAAGGTTATCGGTGCTATATTTTCCCTGCGGCGGTCTGTAGTATTTCGTCAGTTCCTGCCCGGTAATCTCCGAAAACAGAGATTCCACATCCTCGATTTCCTTCTGAAAAGAAGCCATATCCGAGATAGACGACATATCCGGATGATGGTAGGTGTGGTTGCCGACGACGTGTCCTTCCTCCACCATACGTTTTACAATCTCCGGCGCTGTCTCTAAAAAATGTCCCACGACAAAAAATGTTGCTTTCGCGTTATGTTTTTTTAACGCATCCAAAATCGGCTCTGTATTTCCGTTCTCGTAGGGTAATGGTTTTTGAAGACGCTCTCTCTCGCTCGGTAAAAAATAGAATTGCTAATTATTTTGATTTGGCTTTTTGAATCGAAAATTAATTTCTACACGCTTCGACTCGTCCGACTCGTATACATTAATTCTATCGATTAGACTAACGACAACATCTCTAGTGAGTTCTTCAATCTCCCTATACTCAAGGAAAGTATCCAACCACTTTTGATAACTGTCTTCATATAGTGTATCATTATTTTTCTTATTTTGCAATCCATTTATTGCATTTTCTATAAATTCTTTTTTCTTCTTATAGTCAGCTTTAAAAATTGCAAAATCTTCTTCATCGATTACTCCTTGGGACAAATTTACAATCATCTTCCTGTAATTCTTTTCCAGAGTATCCAACTGCATATTTAGTCTTGCACGCTCTGTATCTGTCTTTGATGCTTCCTTTTTTATTCGCAATTTTTCTAAATTCATATTCTGTAAGGCATCATTAACGTTATCCTGGATTGCCTTTAGTACCAAATCTTCAAGTTCATATTCATAAATGAGATGTTGGCTGCAGTAATTAACACCAATTCTTGCATATGTAGAACATCTTAATATTTCACCATCCTTTCGTTTTGACCTTACCAACGCTCTCCCGCATTCCCCACAATACGCAATCCCAGCAAATAGTTTTATTTTCTTATGACAATTCATAGGTCTACGTCTTCCCGCAATCATACGCAAAATTAACTCTCGCTCTTCTTTCGTCCAAATAGCCTCATGCGTAT
>CAVCFM010000155.1:0-4832 GCA_963601305.1 bacterium
GAATAACGTACTGCTTGGCAACATCGACGAGCAGACAGAGCTGTCTTTGTCGGAGCTTTTGGAGAAACAGCATTTTACCCAGCCGCCGGCACACTATACCGAGGCATCGCTTGTCAAGGCGATGGAGGAACTGGGAATCGGTCGTCCGAGTACTTATTCTCCGACCATTACGATCCTGCTTGGCAGAAGATATGTGGTCAAGGAGGCGCGTAACCTTTACGTCACAGAATTGGGTGAGGTTGTCAACCAGATTATGAAGGAGTCCTTCCCGAGTATTGTGGATGAGCGCTTTACTGCGAATATGGAGTCCCTGCTCGACAGCGTGGGTGAGGGCAAAGTGCAGTGGAAGACAGTGGTGCGCAATTTCTACCCGGATCTGAAGCGCGCGGTGGATGCGGCAGAAAAAGAATTAGAGAAAGTCAAGATTGAGGACGAGGTAACGGATGTTATCTGTGAGAATTGCGGGCGCAACATGGTGGTCAAGTACGGACCACACGGAAAGTTCCTCGCGTGCCCGGGATTCCCGGAATGTCGGAACACCAAGCCGTATCTTGAAAAAATCGGGGTTGCCTGCCCGAAATGTCAGAAAGAAGTTGTGCTGCGCAAGACAAAAAAAGGCAGAAAGTATTATGGCTGTGAAAATAATCCGGAATGCGATTTTATGAGCTGGTCGAGACCGGTGGCAGAGAAATGCCCGAAGTGTGGCGGCTACATGGTGGTCAAAGGTAATAAAATTGTGTGCGCGGATGAGCAGTGCGGCTATGTTTCTGAGAAAAAAGCAGACAAAAATACAGAAAACTAGCGAAAAATTCATTAAATATTATGAGAATATTGAATTTTCAGAATAAACATGTTAGAATATGAATCATAAAGAAAATTCATTCTAATATGTAGGAGGCACGAGTATGAGCGTTCAGTTATTAGATAAAACAAGAAAAATCAATAAATTGCTTCACAATAATAATTCGTCCAAGGTAGTGTTCAATGACATCTGTGATGTGTTGAAGGAAATCCTCGCATCGAACATCCTTGTTATCAGTAAAAAAGGAAAGGTGTTAGGCGCCGGTGAGTGCAAGGGCGTGGATGAGATCAGTGAGCTGATCGCCGATGAGGTAGGAGGATTTATTGATCCGTTACTGAATGAACGTTTACTTGGTATCCTGTCCACCAAGGAGAATGTCAACCTTGAGACGTTGGGATTTGAGAACGATGTCAAAAAATACACGGCGATCATCACTCCGGTAGACATTGCAGGAGAACGTCTTGGAACACTCTTTGTGTACAGACAGGACAACCCATATGATATTGACGATATTATTTTGAGCGAATATGGGACAACTATCGTGGGTCTTGAGATGATGCGTTCCGTGAATGAGGAGAATGCGGAGGAGACCAGAAAGGTTCAGATCGTCAAATCGGCGATCAGTACTTTGTCGTTCTCGGAGTTAGAGGCGATCACACACATCTTTGACGAGATGGATGGCAAGGAGGGAATCCTTGTGGCAAGCAAGATTGCTGACCGTGTGGGCATTACCCGTTCTGTCATTGTCAATGCGCTGCGCAAATTTGAGAGTGCAGGTGTCATTGAGTCGCGTTCTTCCGGTATGAAGGGAACCTATATTAAAGTATTGAACGATGTTGTTTTTGACGAGCTTGACAAGATCAAGAAACAGAATCAGAAAAAGTAGCAGATTGTGTTCATATATTCCAGGGCTTATAGTTATCTATAAGCCCTGTTTTTGTAATTTATTGCTAAGAATAACGCTCGTGACTAAAGTCACGTTTGTGGAAACTAACGAAAAAAAGTTTGGGACTTTAGTAATAACTACCAAATGCAGTAATTTTTTCTACCAAATGCGAAGATATTGTGGCTAATTCGCCAAAAGTCTACAATATACTGTAACTATTCGCCAAAAAAATACTTGTTTTTCTTGAAATATACCTTATAATTATATAAGGTATTTATGATTAGGCATACTAGCTGTAGTATGTTTAGAAGCTGAAAGGAGAAGTTGGATGTTTACTACGGATGCATTTGACTATATTAATGTGTTGGATAAAGCAGCAGACGCGAGCTGGCTGCGCGAAAATGTGATTACGAACAATCTTGCAAATGTGGATACTCCGGGTTACAAGAGACAGGAGGTAGAGTTTGACAGCGTGCTCGAGAAGGAGCTGGGGCGGTCAAAGTACCAGACACTGTCCAAGCGGGTGAAAAATCTGAACTCCCATTTGGAAGATTTATCCGTGGAATCTTATACAGATGCATCAAATTATTCCTATCGACTTGATGAAAACAACGTAGATGTCGATACAGAGAATGTAGAGCTTGCCAGCGAACAGCTCAGATATGAGATGCTGACGACGACGATCAACAGCGAGTTTGACCGCTTGCAGGCGGTTTTAAAATAGGAGGTAGATTATGGGATTATTTCAGGCATTTGATATCAGTGCCAGCGGTATGACGGCAGAGCGTTTCCGTGTTGATACGATTGCACAGAACGTTGCAAACGTGAATACAACCAGAACGGAAGACGGAACACCGTACCGGCGTAAGATTGTTACATTTGCGGAGAAGACGGTAACACCATTTACACAGTATTATGAGTCGGCGCGTGCACGTGCAGTCGGCAATGGTGTGAAGGTTACTTCTGTAAAGGAAGATACAGAGACGGATTTTACGAAGGTATACGACCCGTCCCACCCGGATGCCGATGAGAATGGATATGTGTCATATCCGAATGTGAATACAGTAACGGAGATGACCAACTTAATTGATGCGACGAGAGCTTACGAGGCGAATACAACGGCGTTTAACGCCAGCAAGAGCATGGTGCAGGCGGCACTTAAGATTGGAAGCTAAATAGCGGCAATTCTTACAATAAGAGGGGAATGAGGGACATAAGATGGACGTGAGTATATTATCAGGAGTTACTTCAGCAGATTACATGGACGAGGTTTCAAAGCGTACATTGCTGGCAGATGACGCAGATCAGACGTTTGATTCTGTGCTGGCATCTGCGATGAATATGCTGAATGAGACGAACAGTTTACAAAACAGTGCGGAATCTGAAAAGATCAAGTTTGCATTGGGTGAGGCAGACAATCCACATGATATGCAGATAGCTGAGGCGAAGGCACTCACTGCGATACAATACACGACTGCAGTGAGAGACAAAGCGCTTGAGGCGTATAAAGAGATTATGAATATGCAGATTTAATGATTGGAGTCGTAGAATATGCCAGAACAATTACAAAAAATTTGGAATCAGGTTCTTGAATGGTGGAAAAAGTTTTCCACAAAACAGAAAATAATACTGGGAAGTGTTGCCGGGGCAATTCTGCTTGCACTTGTGATACTTGCGATGGTTGTCAGCACACCGACTATGGTGGAACTGGTAAAGTGCGAGTCGACGACAGAAGCCAGCAAGATCAAAGATATTCTTGACGGGGACAGCTCCATCGAATACAAAATTGCAGATGACGGGTTGACGTTTTTGGTAAATGAGGATGACGAACTTACGGCGTCGTTCCTTTTGGCAGACAATGACATCCCGAGCAGTGGATACAGCATTGACAATGTGTTCTCCGGCGGATTCAGTTCCACAGAGGCAGATAAGACTAAGAAGTATGAACTGTATCTGGAAGAACATTTTGCTGAGCATCTTGCATCATTAAGCAATGTTGAGAGCGCTACGGTAGATTTAGATATCCCGAATGATGACGGTACGATTTTGGCGAGAGAGCAGGAGGCAACAGCGGCTGTCATCCTTACTCTTTCCGGTGAGATGTCAGAAGAACAGGCTGCCGGCGTTGCAAAATATATTGCAACACAGGTGGGCAATTCTACCACAGATAATATTTTTATCCTGGATTCGCAGTCTAATGTACTGTTCTCCGGCGGTGACAGTGATACCGCAGTGGGGACAGCCAGCAGCCAGCTTTCTCTTCGCGAGAAGACAGAGAATCTGGTAAAGAGCGAGGTAAAGGATGTTTTAGTCGGCGGTTCTTTATATGACCATGTGGAGGTTGCGTTAAACCTTGATATGGATTTTGACCAGTATCGTGAGACAACCAGGGAATACTATGCGCCTGACGGACAGACCAACGGAATGATCGGGGAGCAGAGTACATACGAGTCCAGCAGTGTTGGCGGTGCAGCTGCAACACCTGGAACAGATTCGAATGACGATACCACTTATGTGATAGAAGACAATGATTATACGGAGTCGAACGTCACAGACCAGACCACAACCTACCAGAACAACGAGAAGGTTACGGACAGAACGGCAGCGATGGGAACCGTGAACCCGGATACTTCTTCCATTGCGATCGTTGCCAAGAATTATGTGGTCTATGATGAAGATACCCTGCGTGCATCCGGTGCACTTGACAATATGACATTTGATGAATACATAGCAGCAAACAGTGATCCGGTACGTGCAGACGTGGATCCGGATTACTATACAATGATCGCAAATGCAACCGGTTTCCCGGAGAGCAGCATCAGCATTATTGCCTATACGGAGCCAATGTTCCAGTATTCGACCGGGGGCAGAACGTTTTCTGATTATCTGCAGATCGCACTGACCGTGATCATTCTTCTACTTTTGGGATTTGTGGTATTCCGCAGCACCAGAAAGGAAAAGGAAGCAGAGATGGAAGAAGAACTTTCTGTGGAGAGCTTACTTGAGTCTACCAAGGAGAATCAGGAACAGCTGGAAGACATTGGTTATAACGAGAAGTCTGAGACAAGGATTCTCATTGAAAAATTCGTGGAAGAAAATCCAGAGGCGGCTGCGTCATTACTGCGCAACTGGCTGAACGAGGAG
>CAVCFM010000156.1:0-1047 GCA_963601305.1 bacterium
GATAAAGCCAGAGCGGCTGAGAGAGCTTGATGCGACGGAGCTTACAATACTGCCGGATGATGCCATACAACGATATCGGGATGTTTTAAAGGCTGCGGTAATTATGCAGGATAATGAATCCGCATATGTACTTTTAGGGATTGAAAATCAAACGGATATCCACTATGCGATGCCGGTTCGCAATCTCATCTATGATGCGCTGCAATATGGCAGGCAGGTGGCGGATATCGCGGCAAGGCATAAGGCGGATAAGAATAAAGGAAACGGGCACAAAAAGGCTGAATATCTTTCAGGCTTTTACAAAGAGGATAAGCTGCAGCCGGTGATCACACTGGTGGTGCATTTTGGTACTGAAAAATGGGATGGACCATTATCCCTGCATGAGATGCTGGCGATAAAAGATGAACGTCTGCTGCGTTTTGTGCAGGATTATAAGATACATCTGATAGACCCGGCTGGATTGACACAGGATGAATTGAACCGGTTTTCCACAAGCCTCAGGGAGGTTATGGGTTTTATCAAGTATTCTGGGGATAAGGACGGATTGGAGGAATTTGTACATAACAATTCGCATAAGTGCCTGGAGGTAAGTGCAGCGCAGGTAATTAGAACAATTACAAATACGCCGATTGAGATACCGGAGAATACGGAGGTGGTAGATATGTGTAAGGCGATTGAAGAGATGATAAATGATGGCAGGGAAGAAGGCAAGCTGGAAATGCTTGCAAGTCTTGTTCGGGATGGGATTCTAAGCATACAGGATGCTGCCGCCCGCGTTAACATGACCGAGCATGATTTTGAGGAAGGCATAAGAAAGTTTTCGATAACAAATGCATAGAGCGAAAATGAGGAGCCGGTTTGCCAGGCTCCTTTTTTATGTAACAGGAAACTTCGTTCCTATTACACAAAAAAGCTCTGCGAGGATGCGCACTCGCGCGAATAGGAAACATGTCGCAAGCGACCGCGTTCGGCGCGAGAATCCTGCAAGCAGGATTCTTTTTTTGTGCAAAAAATCAAAGAAAAACAGAGGATTTCTAAGAAATAGAA
>CAVCFM010000156.1:1057-9794 GCA_963601305.1 bacterium
ATTTTGAGGAAGGCATAAGAAAGTTTTCGATAACAAATGCATAGAGCGTAAATGAGGAGCCGGTTTGCTCGGCTTCTTTTTTGTGCAAAAAATCAAAGAAAAACAGAGGATTTCTAAGAAATAGAAGAATGGAACGTCAAAACATACAAAAAGATACACAAAAACAACGAACATAATTGGAATATCATACAAATAAGACAGAAGAATTTTCAAGAAAGAGAGAAGTATTTTATATGTTTTTTGAAGAACCTCATTGCTATAATGCAACATGTAACAGGAAGTCAGAAAAAACATTAAGGGAGGTTTTTCAAATGAAAAGGAAGGTAGTTAGTGTAATTCTTGCAATGACAATGGTGGCATCCATGGCAACCGGATGCGGAAGCAGTTCTGATACAACCACATCAGACAATGCTGCAACAACAGACAACGCTGCAACAACAGACAATGCTGCAACGACAGATGAGGCAGCAGCCACAGAGGCAGCGGACGCAGCCGATGCAGCAGCCGATGCCACAGATACAGCAAATGCAGATCTGGCAGACAAAAAGGTTGGCGTATGTATTTACCAGTTCTCAGATAACTTTATGACACTGTTCCGCGGCGAACTTGAGAATTACCTGGTATCACAGGGATTTTCCAAGGACAACATCACAATCGTAGATGGTGCCAATGATCAGGCGACACAGACCAACCAGATTCAGAACTTTATCACACAGGGTGTGGATGTATTGATTATCAACCCGGTTAACTCTTCTTCCGCAGAGACCATCACAGACATGGTGGTAGAGGCAGGAATCCCTCTGGTATACATCAACCGTGAGCCGGATGCATCCGAGGAGCAGAGGTGGGAAGACAACAACTGGGATGTGACCTATGTCGGATGTGACGCGCGTCAGTCCGGTACCTATCAGGGCGAGCTGATCGGCGATATGGGACTTGAGGAGATCGACTTTAACGGCAACGGAAAAGTAGACTACATCATGATCGAAGGTGACCCGGAGAACGTAGATGCACAGTATCGTACCGAGTACTCCATCAAATCCCTTGAGGAAAATGGCTACGAAGTAAACTGCTTAGACGACCAGGTTGGTAACTGGGATCAGGCAACCGCACAGCAGTTAGTTGCAAACTCCTTAAGCCAGCATGGCGATGATATTGAGGTTGTATTCTGTAACAACGACGCAATGGCACTTGGCGCTTTGCAGGCAATCGAATCCGCAGGACGTACCGTTGGAGAGGATATCTACTTAGTAGGTGTAGATGCCTTATCGGAGGCACTTGAGGATGTTATCGCAGGAACCATGACAGGTACCGTATTTAACGACCACTTCTCACAGTCCCACAGTGCAGCGGATGCAGCGATCAACTACATCACAGGCGCTGGCAATGAGCATTACATCGGCTGTGATTATGTAAAAGTTACACAGGAAAATGCACAGGACATCCTCGATATGGTGAAATAATCCGCCAGACGGATACGGCAATCAAATAGACAAAAAGCTGTGCGGGTGTTGCTATGGCATCCGCACACGTCTTTGAAAAGGAATTGACTTGGATAAGGAGGAGCAAAATGGCGGAATACAAACTGGAGCTTAAGGGTGTCTGCAAATCTTTCCCCGGCGTAAAAGCGCTTGATAACGTGCAGCTTTCGTTAAGACCGGGAACCGTCCATGCACTGATGGGTGAAAACGGTGCAGGAAAATCCACGCTGATGAAATGCCTGTTTGGCATATACAGGATGGATGCAGGAGAAATCATTCTCGATGGGAAAAAAATTGAGATAAACAATCCGGATGAGGCGATGAAATACGGAATTGCAATGGTGCATCAGGAGTTGCAGCCGGTGCCGGCGAGAAGTGTGGCGGAGAACCTTTATCTGGGGCGTTTTCCGACGAAGGGAATCGGTCCGTTTCGGATCATTGATCACAAGACCATGTACGCGGAGACTGAGCGGTGGTTAAAAGAGGTAAAAATGAATTTTGACCCAAAGGCACAGCTTGGCACACTCTCCATCGGGCAGATGCAGTCGGTGGAAATCGCCAAAGCAGTCTCACAGCAGGCCAAAGTGGTAATTTTTGACGAGCCGACCTCCTCACTCTCAGATAACGAGGTGGAGGCACTGTTCCGCATTATGAATGATCTGCGGGACAAAGGAGTTGCCATGGTATACATTTCTCACAAAATGGATGAGATCAAGCGGATCGCAGATGACATCACGATTATGAGAGATGGCACTTATGTGGGAACCTGGCCGGCAGCGGAGCTGACGACAGACCAGATTATCGCGAAGATGGTGGGACGTGAGCTGACGAACGTCTATCCGGAAAAAGAGAGCAAGCCGGGCGAAGTCATCATGGAGGTAAAGGATTTATGCTCCATCCATGCAAATTCGTTCCAGCATGTGAGCTTCACCTTGCGAAAAGGAGAAATCCTTGGATTTGGCGGTCTGGTCGGAGCCCAGAGAACAGAGCTGATGGAGGGAATTTTCGGAATCCGCGGCGTGGCATCCGGCGAGATTTATATGCATGGTAAAAAAATAAAAGTAAAGCATCCAATCGACGCGATGAACGCAGGAATCGGACTGATCACAGAAGACCGGCGTGGAAATGGTATTTTCGGATGCCTTTCCATCAAGGATAACGTAGGCGTATCGGTATACAATAAATTTCTCAAAGCAGGATTTGTGTTAGATCATAAAAAAATCAATCAGGTTGTGGATGAGAGTATCCAGAAACTGAGTATCAAGACACCGAGCATGAAGGAGCATATCGCAAACCTTTCCGGCGGTAATCAGCAGAAGGTTATCGTCTCAAGATGGCTGGCGAATGACCCGGATGTGCTGATTATGGATGAGCCGACCCGTGGTATTGATGTCGGAGCCAAGCATGAGATCTATGAGATCATGAATGACCTGGCAAAGCAGGGCAAGGCGATCATCATGATTTCATCAGAGATGTCAGAGCTTCTTGGCATGGCGGACAGGATCTGCGTTATGTGTAACGGCAAGCTCACCGGTGAGATAGACCAGCCGGAAGAGATGACGCAGGCAAGGGTTATGAGCTATGCGACCAAATTCTGATTGAGGAGGACGATAAAATGGAAAAGACAAAACAACAGAAAGCAAAAGATTTTATCATTAACAACGGAGTTATCATTGTCATGTTCATCCTGGTTATCTATACCGGATTTACGTCTGATAACTTCCTTACACCGAACAACTTACTGAATATTTTGACGAATATGAGTCCGAGACTGGTAATCGCACTTGGTATCGCGGGCTGTGTCATCACCGCAGGATGCGACCTTTCCGCAGGACGTATGATCGGTTTTGCCGCATGTATCGCGGGTACGTTATTGCAGCGTATGGATTACTCTGGGAAATTTTTCCCGGATATGAAGCCTCTTAATGTGTTTGTGGCATTGATCATCGTCATGGCGATCTGTGCATTCTTTGGCAGCATCACCGGATTTTTTATCGCATACTTAAACGTACCGCCGTTTATTGCAACTCTGGCAATGATGGAGATCGTCTATGGTATCTCCCTGATCTACACAGGTGCAACACCACTTGGCGGCTATGTAAAAGGATACACAGACATTGCAAACGGTAAATTCCTCGGAATCAGCTGGTTGATCTGGATCGCCGTTATTGTGGCAGCCATCACATGGTTTATTTTTAACATGACCCGTCATGGAAAATATATGTATGCCATCGGTGGCAACCCACAGGCAGCAGAGGTGGCAGGTGTTCCGGTAAAGAAAACCATGATCTTAATCTACATGAAGGCTGCGGCAATGTACGGACTGGCAGGTTTCATGCTGGGAGCAAAAGCGGGCGGTGCATCCGTCAACCTGGGATACGGCTACGAGATGGAGGCAATTGCAGCATGTACCATCGGCGGTGTGTCCGTTACCGGCGGACGCGGTAAAGTATCCTCCGCGATCATCGGTGTTGCCGTATTTGAGCTGTTAAAAGCAGCATTGCAGTACTTGGGTGTCGATGCAAACGCACAGTACATAGCGATCGGTATCGTAATCTTTGTCGCAATCTCACTGGATATCAGAAAATATGTGGCAAGAAAATAAAGAAATTTTGAAACTCCATAATAAGTATATTATAATGTTAACAGCGGCTGGATTTTTCAGCCGCTATTAGCACTTTCTATGATACAGGAAATAACACGCCATAGGCTGGCGGATAAAATGACAGGGACAAGGAGAAGGGGTATGAGTGCAGAGACATTTTTAGGGCAGGCAGGTATTCCACTGCTCTTATTTGTGATTTGTATGTATTATGGAATCCGGCTGATGATTTTGCAGGATATAAACAGTATCCGGGGAAAGGACAAAGCGCCGGTAAAAGACGAACGGGGATATTCGAAGCACGGTGGGATACTGATCCTGCTGTATGGCGCGGCAACACTGGTGATGACAGCACTGCTGTTTGTAAATCTGTACGTGGCGCTGGCGCAGATTGTGGTCTGCACGGTGATCTTTGGTATCTTCTGGAAAAAAATGGACAATGAATATGGAGCATAGCGATGAACTTATATACGGTGTTACTTGTGGATGACGAGGAGGAAGTCATCCAGATTATCATGAAAAAACTGGATTGGGAGAGCATGGGATTTCAGATCGCAGGCTACGCCAGAAATGGTGTGGAGGCGCTTGAGATGGCGGAGGAACTGCAGCCGGATGTGGTGATGACAGACATCAAAATGCCATATATGGACGGGCTGACTCTAAGCCGGAAGTTACGGGAACTTTACGAGAAAGTCAAAGTGATCATTTTCTCCGGATTTGATGAGTTTGAGTATGCCAGGGAGGCGATCAAGATCGAGGCGGAGGAGTATATCCTAAAGCCGATCAATGCCAACGAACTCCGCGAGGTGTTTGAGCGGATCAAGAGTAATCTGGACAAAGAGCTGGACGAAAAGCGCAATATCGATAAGCTCCGTGAGTACTATTTACAGAGCCTTCCGGTGCTGCAGGAGAATTTTTATACGGCATTGATCGAGGGCAGGATCCCGGAAGGACAGATTGAAAAGTATGTCGAAAATTATCAGATAGACTTAAAGGGTCCCTATTATATTGCAACGGTATTACATATCAGCGCCAAAAATCCGGAAAATGTTCCCATAGACCCGTTTTTAATGGCAGTTTCGGTAAAAAAACTGGCGGAGGAGCAGCTGGCAGAGCGATGGAACAGCAGGGCGGTGACGTATCTTGGCGATATCCTTCTGATCACACAGCTGCCGGATGTGGAGAGCGTCACGCATTTTACGGATGAGATGGATAAGATCTGTAAGATGGCAAAACGTGTCTGCAAGGCGTGTATCACGGCGGGCATCGGACATGTGTGCAATCATCCGGGACAGTTGGCGCTCTCTTATCAGGGGGCAAAAAATGCGACCTCTTACCGGATTTTATATGGCAATACAAGAGCCATCAACATTGCAGAGATGGACCCGCAGGAGAGCATGGATGAACACTGGGAGGAAGCCTATATCCACCGGATTTTCAAAAAAGTGAAAATGGGTGAGGCGGAGCCCCTAAAAGAGGCGATCGCAGAGTTTACTGCGCAGATGTCAAAGACCAGAATGTCATTGCAGAATTACCGGATTTTAATCATGCAGTTAATCGCAGAGATTTTCCGGTTTGGGAATAACAATCAGGTAAATATGGACGAATTTTTCGGGCAGAACAGCGATGTTTACAATCAGGCGCTGCAGATGGAGTCGACGGAGGAGCTTGGCAGATGGCTGGAGGATATCTGTCTTAGGATGCAGCGGCAGATTTTAAATGAGCGCATGGATACGACAAAGTCTTTTGTCACAAAAGCGGTGGAATATGTCCGGGAGCACTACGCGGATCAGGAGCTGAGTATCGAGACGATATGCAGTTACCTCAATGTGAGCGCGGCATATTTTTCGACGGTGTTTAAGAAGGAGACCGGCAAGACCTTTATCAATTACCTCACCGATTACCGGATGGAACAGGCGGTGGATCTCCTCTTAACAAAAGATGAGAAAACCTATATTATTGCGGAAAAAGTGGGGTACTCCGACCCGAATTATTTTAGCTATGTATTTAAAAAGCAGTTTGGCATGTCCCCGTCGAAATACAAGGCGGGCAAGTTGGGTGAAGCGTGAAGACATTAAAAGAAGTTTACAAAAAGATCGTAAAATATTTGACAAAACATGTAAAGCCGCAGACGATCCAGGTGACGATCTCGATTTCATTTACCATTGTCTCTCTCGGCTGCATGGGAGTGCTCGGCGTCACGTTATATAACCGTTTTGTGAACCGGATGGAGGATATGACGATCGAGAGCTCGGAGCAGCTTTTGAATCAGACGGCAATCAATCTGGAGACGTATCTGCGCAACATGCGCCGGATATCCGATGCCATGTACTACAGCGTGATCAAGGATAAGGATCTGGCGGTGGACTCCATGGAGGAGGAGATGAACCTGCTCTACGAGGCGAACAAGGACAACCTGATCAGCATCGCCTGTTTTACCAACGAGGGAAAATTGGTGGCAGCTGCACCGGTGGCGACGGAGAAGGACAATCTGGATATCGTGAATCAGAAATGGTTTGTCCATGCGATGGACCAGATGGAAAATCTGCATTTTTCCACACCACATGTCCAGAACCTGTTTGACAACACCAGCTACCGCTATTATTGGGTCATATCGCTAAGCCGCGCGGTGGAGCTGACAAGCAACGGTAATTCCGCGCTGGGCGTGCTGCTGGTCGACATGAACTACAGCAGTATTGAGCAATTGCTCAACAAGGCGAACACGGATAATTCTTCCGAGTACGTTTATCTGATGGACAGCAACGGGGAGATCATCTATCATCCGAAGCAGAAGCTGATATATACCAATCTGTACGAGGAGAACAATCTGGAGGCAATCCACTACGATGATGGCAGCTATACGGAGGAATTCCAGGGGGAAAAGCGCCTGATCACGGTAAAAACAGTCAGCTACACCGGATGGAAGATCGTGAGCGTTGTGCCCATGAGTACCTTTAATATGGGACTATACGGCACCAGACTGTTTGTGGTCATGCTGATGGCATTGTCCATGCTTGCGGTTATCATTTTAAACCAGCTGGTATCGGCAAGAATTGCAAAGCCGCTTCAGAAGCTCAACGAATCCGTCAAGGAGTGGGAGGCGGGCAATCTGAACCCGGACATCTACGTGGGTGGCTCCCTGGAGGTGGAACATCTGGGCAAGACGCTGCGTTCGACTGTGGACCAGATCAGTCAGCTGATGCATGATATTTTGTATGAGCAGGAGGAAAAAAGAAAAAGCGAGCTGGATGCGTTACAGTCCCAGATCAACCCACACTTTTTGTATAACACGCTGGATTCCATCGTCTGGATGATTGAGGGAGAGCGGTATGAGGATGCGGTGTTTATGGTGACACAGCTTGCCAGTCTGTTCCGCATCAGCCTAAGCCGTGGCAAGACGATCATCAGTATCGAGGATGAGATCAAGCATGCGAAGAACTACATGAATATCCAGAAGATCCGCTACAAGAACAGTTTCACTGTGGATTTTGCCGTGGACGAGGATGTGCTGGAGTGCTGTACGGTAAAACTGGTGGTGCAGCCACTTTTGGAAAATGCGATTTATTACGGCGTGGAATGTATGGGCGATGAGGGAGAGATATCGGTCCGCGCATACCGGAGGGAAGCGGATATTTACATCGAGGTGCGGGACAATGGACTTGGCATGCCGGAGGATATGGTGGAGCAGCTGCTCACCGATAACAGCCGCGTCAGAAAGCGCGGCTCCGGTGTGGGGCTGATCAATATCCACAGCAGGATCCAGCTGCGATTTGGCAAACAGTATGGTCTGGAGATTGAGAGTCAGCCGGATGAGGGAACCATGGTGCGGATCCACCTGCCGTATATCCCGTATTCGGCAGAGAATCAGGAACTCTTAGAGAGTGGCAGGATTGAGGAACTAAAAGGAGGAGCGGCAGATGAATAAAAGACACGTATATTTTGGCATGCTGATCCTCGTTTTGGTGCTGATCATTTCCTGGGCATCGGTGGAGATGATAGGAACCAATCTAAATGAACAGACCTATACCATATCCGTGATCGTAAATGACAGCAACAATGACCGCTATATTGCGATGCGGGAGGGACTCGAGCAGGCGGCGAGCGACAATCACATCCTTTTGAATTTTGTCTCCACCGGCACGATCGGCAGCATTGAGGAAGAGCAGGCATTGATCGAGCGCGAGATAGAAAATGGCGCAGATGGCGTTGTGGTACAGCCGGTATCAAGCGCGGTGCCCGAGGAGATGATTGGCAGCGTAAGTGCTAAAGTAGCGATCATGCTGTTGGAGACGGACGTGGAACCGGAAGGGGTATATGCGCTCACTGCCCCGGACAATACGGGAATCGGGGAAGATCTGGCAAATGAAGTGCTTGCGGATCATGCCGCAGACATTTCGAAAAAGCGCATCGGTGTGCTCAGTGGCAATCAGGAGCAGCTTTCCATGCAGCAGCGTCTGCAGGGGCTATTGGATTCCCTTGAAAAAGAAGGAGTGACGCCAGCGTGGATTTTGCCCGGGACAAAGGAGGCTCTTGGGGAGGCGCTCGCTACCAGACAGGAAGAGGAACCGGTCGATATTTTAATCACACTTGGCAATGATGAGACCGAGACGGCAGTTGACTATGTGCAGACTACGGCAGGGGAGCAGAGCGGTAC
>CAVCFM010000157.1:0-8715 GCA_963601305.1 bacterium
GGACAATATCATGGTAGGACAGCTGGGGACGGAGCAGATGTCGGGTGTTGCCATCGTCAATCAGATACTGGCAGTCTTTAATATCTGCATTTTCGGTGCGGTGTCCGGTGCGTCCATTTTCAGCGCACAGTTTTTCGGACAGGGGAATCACGAGGGAGTGCGCAATACATTCCGATTTAAGCTGATCTGCTGTATCCTGATCGTGATAGCCGGGCTCCTTATCTTCTCGTTTGGTGGAGATGCGTTGATCCAGCAGTTTTTACATGATGGAGGCGAGGGAGATATCGCGGCGACACATAGGGCAGGCATGCAGTATCTGGAAATTATGCTGATCGGGCTGCTGCCGTATACGATGACACAGATATATGCGAGTACGCTGCGGGAAACCGGGGAGACAATGCTGCCGATGACAGCGGGGATCATTGCGGTGGGAATCAACCTCTGTCTGAATTATCTGCTGATCTTCGGAAAATTCGGATGTCCGTTCCTTGGAATCCGCGGCGCAGCGATCGCGACGGTCGTTTCACGATTCTTTGAGATGGGAATTGTAATTATATGGACGCATGTACACAGCGAGAGAAATATCTTTATCCAGGGCGTATACCAAAGCTTCCGTATCCCGGGAAATCTGGTAAAACAGATTATCACGAAGGGTATGCCGCTCCTTGCAAATGAGGCGCTTTGGGCTGCGGGACAGGCAATCCTGGTACAGTGTTATTCCCTGCGAGGACTTGATGCGGTGGCGGCACTCAATATTTCTACAACGGTGTCGAATCTGTTTAATATTGTGTTTGTCGCATTGGGAAGTGCGATCTCGATTGTAGTGGGACAGCAGCTTGGTGCCGGAGATATGGAAAAAGCAGTGGATACAGACCGCAAGATGATATTCTTTTCGGTGCTCTGCTGTGCCGTGGTGGGTGGCTTTTTATGCCTGGTGGCACCGGCGTTCCCGAAGATTTACAACACAACCGACGAAGTGCGGGGACTGGCGACCGGACTGTTGCGGATTTCATCGCTGTTCATGCCGCTTTACGCATTTTACCATGCGGCTTATTTTACACTGCGGACCGGCGGAAAGACATGGATCACATTCCTGTTTGACAGCTGCTATGTGTGGGCGGTAAACATTCCCGTAGCGTTTGTGTTAAGCCGTTTTACATCACTTCCACTGCTCGCAATCTTTCTGGCATGCCAGAGTGTGGAGACAGTCAAAGCAGTGGTGGGATTTGTTCTGATAAAAAAAGGTGTCTGGATCCACAACATGGTTGAGAATATTTAGTCCAGCACTTCGTATGGGATCGTACTGCCCATGCCGGAGCTGACATGCAGCTTGTAGTCATCGGTGATAAAGATGGCTTCGGTGTCCGGAAGGGATTCCACCAATGCCATGCCGTCCTCTAGTCCCAGGGCAAAACAGGTGGTGGACAGTCCGTCGCCGTCCACCGATTCGCCGGTGATGATGGTGACACCCAAAAGTCCGTTGTCATAGGGATACCCGGTGGTGACATCCAACAGATGATGGTAGAGTGTTCCATCCACTGTGAAGCAGCGCTCGTATACGCCGGAGGAGACGACGGTCTGGTCGGTGATCTCCACCGCAGCGATGGATTCCCCGGACTCGGCAAAGGGTTTTTGAATTCCGATTTTGTAGGTGGAACCATCCGGTTTGGCGCCAAGGGCAAGCACGTTGCCGCCTAAGTTGATATATCCGCTGGTGACACCCTGCTCGTTTAGATAAGCTTTCATCTTGTCGGCGATATAGCCCTTGGCGATGCCGCCTAAGTCTATTTTTGCATCCGGGTCGGTGAGGGTAACGTCGTTTCCCGAGATCTGGATGCTGTGATAATCAATCGCAGGAAGCAGTGCCTGTATCTCATCGTCGGACGGGATCATCGAAGCGTCCGCCTCATCGATCAGTGCCTTGGTGGAGAAGTCCCACAGGTCGGAAAGATTTCCCAGGGTCACATCGAATTTACCGCCGCTTAGATCGCCGTAATAGATGGCGCGATCCAAAAGTTCAATCGTCTCATCGTGCACGGTGACGGGCGTACCGGCATTAGCGTTAATCTGGGAGATATCGCTGTCAGCGACCGTGTTGGAAAAATATCCCTCGTACTCGGCTGCCAGATCAAAACATCCCTCCAAGGCAGATTCCTTGGAACTGTCATAGATGGTCACCTGTATCACTGTGTTAAAATAAAAGCCGGATTTGCTGATGGCATTGCCTGTGGCATTTGTGCCACATCCGCTAAGAAGCGGCAGGCATAAGGCAAACGAGAGCAGCAAACTTCTAAAACATATCTTTGCTCGATTCATAAAATACTCCTGTCTGTCGGATAGAACCGTATCCGTTTTTTCCTATAAAATGTATCACAAATACCGGATTCTTACAAATGGAAAAAAATCATACCGGACAATAAAAAACAAATTATGCCATGCCTGACAATACCGTTTTGCAACACCAAAATCTATAATGAAATCAGACCTGGGAAAGGGAGAAAGGAGATATTGGGGTGCAGTACGGACATTTTGACAATGAAAAAAGAGAGTACGTGATCGACCGCGTGGATCTGCCGGTGTCATGGACGAATTATCTGGGGGTAAAAGATACCTGTGTGGTAGTCAATCACACAGCGGGAGGCTACATGTTCTATCAGTCGCCGGAATATCACAGGGTGACGAGATTCCGCGCAAATGCGGTTCCGATGGACCGCCCGGGACATTATGTCTATATCCGGGACAATGCGGATGGGGACTATTGGAGCATATCCTGGCAGCCGGTTGCAAAGCCACTTGATGAGGCGAAGTATACATGCAGGCACGGTATGAGTTATTCGGTGTATGAGTGCGATTACAAGGGAATTAAAGCGGAGCAGACGTTGGTGGTCCCGATGGATGACGATGTGGAATTATGGGATGTCAGGCTGAAAAATACAACAGCGGTAAAACGAAAACTTTCCGTGTTTTCTTACTGCGAATTTTCGTTCCATCACATCATGATCGACAATCAGAATTTTCAGATGAGTCTCTATTGTGCAGGCTCCTCCTATGAGGATGGCGTGATCGAACATGACCTGTTTTATGAGGAGTTCGGGTATCAGTATTTTACGGCGAGCTTTATGCCGGACGGGTATGACTGTGTGCGCGATAAGTTTATCGGAGCCTACCGGACGGAGGATGATCCGATTGCCGTGGAGAAGGGAATGTGCAGTGGTTCCACGGAGCTCGGCAATAATCATTGCGGAAGTCTCTGCAAAGAATTAGAACTCGCGCCGGGTGAGGAGGTGCGTCTCATCTTTATGCTCGGAGAGGGCGACCGCACAAAAGGCAAAGATATACGGGAAAAATACAGCAACCTGCACAACGTGGACCGGGCGTATGAGCAGCTTGCCGCATACTGGGACGAGAAATTTCAAAAATTACAGATCAAGACACCGAATGATGGGATGAATACCATGATCAATACCTGGAACCTCTATCAGGCGGAGGTAAATATCATGTTCTCGCGTTTCGCGTCGTTTATCGAGGTGGGTGGAAGAACGGGACTCGGATACCGGGATACCGCACAGGACGCCATGACGATCCCACATTCCAATCCGGAGAAATGCAGGCAGAGGATTGTGGAGCTGCTGCGCGGACTGACATCCATGGGATATGGAATCCATCTGTTCCAGCCGGAGTGGTTTGAACCGAATCAGAAAGAGAAGAAAAAACCGTTCAAATCGCCGACGGTCATTCCATCGATGAATGAAAAGGATATTGTGCACGGGCTGGAGGATGCCTGCTCGGATGATGCACTGTGGCTGGTGCCGTCCATCACGGAATACATAAAGGAAACCGGAGAAACCGGTTTTGTGGATGAAGTCATAACCTATGCGGATGGCGGGGAAGGAACCGTGTATGAGCACATGAAAAAAATACTCGATTTTTCCGCAGAACAGGTTGGTGCAAACGGAATCTGCAAGGGGCTTCGGGCGGACTGGAACGACTGCTTAAATCTTGGCGGCGGGGAGAGCGCCATGGTCACATTTTTACACTTCTGGGCAATCCGCAATTTCCTAGAACTCGCAGAGTATCTGGGAAGAACCGAGGATGTGAAGACTTACGGGGCGCTGCTTGACAAAATCCAAAAAGTCAGCGATGAGGTCATCTGGGATGAGGAGTGGTTCATCCGCGGTGTCACAAAGAATGGCAAAAAGATAGGAACCATGCAGGATGAGGAGGGTAAGATACACCTGGAGTCAAATGTGTGGGCAGTCTTATCCGGTGCGGCAGGCGAGGAGAAAGGAAAACGTGCGATGGACAGCGTCGACAAATACCTGTACACGCAGTATGGACTTTTACTCAATGCTCCATCCTACACGAAGCCGGATGACGATATCGGATTTATCACGAGAGTGTATCCGGGATTGAAGGAAAATGGAGCGGTATTCTCTCATCCGAATCCATGGGCATGGGCGGCAGAGTGCGTGCTGGGAAGAGGAGATCGGGCAGAGAAGTTCTACAATGCCCTCTGTCCGGCTTATCAGAATGACAAGATTGAAATCCGCGGGTCAGAGCCATATTCCTACTGTCAGTTCATTGTGGGACCGGACCACACCGCATTCGGAAGAGCGAGACATCCGTTTATGACCGGAAGCGGTGGATGGGCATATTTTTCCGCAACCAGATATATGCTGGGAATCCGCCCGCAGTATGAGGAGCTTGTGATAGATCCTTGCATCCCGGCGGACTGGGAAGGCTTTCAGGCAAAAAGAAACTGGCGGGGAGCAATGTTTAACATTGAGGTGAAGAATCCGGATGGCGTCATGAAGGGCGTAAAGGAAATCTATCTCGACGGAGAGAGAACAGAACATATCCCGGTACAGCAGAGTGGCAGCAGTCATGTGGTACAGATTGTCATGGGATAAAGAGAAGGTTTTAAGAAAGGGGAATGGACATATGGATATTAAATTTGGAACAGGTGGATGGAGAGCCGTCATCGGCGACACATTTACCAAGAAAAACATACAGCTTTTAGCACAGGGAATGGTCAACAAAATGCAGAGCGAGGGGGTAGCAGAGCAGGGAATCGTGATGGGATACGACAGACGATTTTTATCCAAGGAAGCGATGCAATGGTCGGCGGAGGTGTTCGCGGCTGCGAAGATCAAATGCTATCTGGTGAACAAATCGTCACCGACACCGCTTATCATGTTCTATGTGATGAAGCATGAGCTGCCGTATGGCATGATGGTCACGGCGAGCCACAATCCGGCAATTTACAACGGGATCAAGGTCTTTACGGCTGGCGGCAGGGATGCAGATGAAATCCAGACCAAGGACATTGAAAATTATATCTCGGACATCACACCGGAACAGATACAGACTGTGGAGTACGAGCAGGGCAAAGCCGAAGGGTATATCGAGGAGATCTATCCGCTCAATGAGTATCTGGACAATATTTTAGCTTCCGTGGATGTTGAGGCGATCCGCAACGCAGGACTTAAGGTGGCGCTTGACCCGATGTACGGTGTCAGTGAGACATCCTTAAAGACGATTTTGTTGACGGCGCGCTGTGAGGTGGCGACGATCCACGAGCGCCACGACACTTTGTTTGGTGGAAAGCTCCCGGCACCCTCCGCGTCAACCTTACATGCGCTTCAAAACTATGTGTCAGAAAAACAGTTTGATATCGGTGTTGCGACAGACGGTGACGCAGACCGTATCGGTGTCATCGATGATGAGGGAAACTTCCTGCATCCAAACGATATTTTGGTGCTGCTCTATTATTACCTTGTGAAATTCAAAGGCTGGCATGGACCGGTTGTCCGCAACGTGGCAACGACGCATATGCTCGATAAAGTGGCGGAAAAATTCGGGGAACAGTGTTATGAAGTGCCGGTAGGCTTCAAATACATCTCGGCAAAAATGCAGGAAACAGGAGCCATCATCGGCGGAGAGTCTTCCGGAGGACTTACCGTACATGGACATATCCACGGAAAAGACGGTATTTATGCGGCGGCGCTTCTGGTGGAGATGCTTGCCGTGACAGGGAAAAAACTCTCACAGATTATGAAGGATATCCGCAGCGAGTGCGGCGAGATCCATATGGAAGAGCGGGACTACAAGTTTTCACATGAGAAGAAACAGGAAATCTATCAGGTGTTGATGGAAGAAAAACAGGTTCCGGAACTGCCGGAGGAAATCGAGCGGATCTCTTATCTGGATGGAAGCAAGGTTTACTTCAAAAACGGAGGATGGGTCATCGCCCGTTTCTCCGGTACGGAACCGCTTCTTCGGATTTTCTGCGAGATGCCGGAGTACGAGGCGGCGTGTCACATCTGTGAGATTTATGAGAACTTTTTGGGATTAAAATAAGTGAGAAAAACAGACAGGGACCAGGAAATGGTATCGCCTGTCTGTTTTTTCTGGTAAAATAGACTTATAAGAAAACAGTCGAAAACGGAGGAACTTCATATGCCGGGGAGAAAACAGCCGAAATCTTTGCACAAACGTCTTCTGACTTTTATCATACTGTGTTGGGTCGTGCCAATTGCAGTATTTTTTATGTTTACGACATTTTTTTATCAGAATGGAATTGTCGAGAAAACAGAAAGCCTGATGGAAAAGGAACTGGTAAATGCAGCGTCCTTTGCCAGCATACGGATTGGCGATGCGATCACGCTCTGTCAGAAACCTTCCTATGAGAAAACATGGGAAAATGCATGGAAAAAATATAAGAACGGAGAGTACAGCGCCAGGGAGTATCTGCTGGAGGTAAAGACCAGTTTAAAGGGCAAGTTCTATCTGGATGAGCGCTTCAACATGTTCGCGTATTATGATAAGGGGGACCTGGATGCGGGGGATGGACCGGCATGCTTTTCATCGAGAACCGGCATTTCCTATCAGAGTTATGTGGAAGAGATACAGCCTGCCCTGATGGAATTTATGCAGACAGACTCGTCCTATACGCATGTGCAGATTGTGGATGAGCGGATCTTTATCGTGAGAAATCTTTACACCACAACAGACTATAACCGGTATGGAACGCTGGTTGTGGAGATGAATAAGGACAAAGTGTTCTGCGATGTGGAGGATGATATCAAGGACAATATGACGGTATGCATCAATGACGCATCGGAGCGGCTGGATTTTGCCGGGGAGAAGGCGGATGCAAAAAAAGCGGCGCTGATGGACAAGCTATGGCAGGACTATGACGGGCGCAGCGTGATGTTCAGCAAAACGCGCAATCTATCGTACAATGCCTATCTGTATCAGAGCAAGACCGATGATTATCATATCGGTATTATGGTGCTGGCGAACCGCTTCCAGATGTATTCGGTTTTGTACGAGTTTTATCTGATGATCGCTCTGATGTTGCTGTTGTTCGTGCCGATCGTCTATTATGTGATGTACTTTTTGAATAAGCAGATACAGGTCCCGATCGACCGCATGATGAAAGCCTCCAAGCGCGTGTCCGAGGGAGAGATCGGTGCGACTGTGGGAGGCGGCCAGATGCCGAACCAGGAGTTTGAGTACTTAATGCACAGCTTTGACGGCATGTCAAGGCAGGTGAAGGAGTTGTTTGAGTGTATCTACGATGAGAAACTTGCCAGAAAGGATGCGCAGATACAGGCATTGCAGGCGCAGATCAACCCCCACTTTTTGAATAATACGTTAGAGATGATCAACTGGCAGGCGAGACTCGACGGGGACGCGGTTATCTCGAAGATGATCGAGGCGCTGGGCACGGTGCTCAATTACCGGATCAACCGCTCGAATGTCAAGGAGATCCATCTGGCAGAGGAATTGCAGTGCACGGAGGCTTATTTTTACATTATGTCTATCCGCTTTGGGCAGCGGTTAAAGATTGAAAAAGAGATTGACGAGAGCCTGCTCTATATTATGGTGCCGCCTCTGATCTTACAGCCAATTGTGGAGAATGCCATTGTGCATGGGGTGGAGACGGTGCGAAACGGCGTGATCCGCCTGTGCGTTTATCACGACGGGACATCGGTATATCTGGAAGTGCGGAATACAGGAAAGAAGCTTTCCGACGAGGAGAAGGCACGGATGCAGGCGATATTGGACGGAGATGATTCCCAGATTCCCAAGCATCAGGGGCACCATACCTCCATCGGGATCCAGAATGTCAATAAGCGTGTCAAACTTGTCTACGGGGAGGAGTACGGTCTTACCATCGAACAGAACGAGGATGCCATCACAGTCACAACAATCCGTCTGCCATATGAAGTGGAACATGGGTCGAATGTACCAAATCCACAAACCAAAACGGAACAAGAAGAGACAATATGGCAAGATTAAACAAATAATGTCAACGTGGTCTAAAGCTTTTTGTGCGTTGTGCTTTTATAATATGAGTATAACAAAACAAAAGTTATTCAAATGTTGAAGGAGGTTATTTACTATGAAGAAAAAGTTTTTATCCGTTTTGTTAGTGGGGGCAATGACAGCATCGGTTGTGGCAGGCTGCGGTGACAGCAGTCAGGGGACCACATCGAATGCAGCAGCAGAGGAAAATGAGGGGACCACAGCTGCAGAGGAAAAAAGTGAGAAGACGACAGAGACAGCAAACGCGTCCCACAATCCGATCACATTAAAGACCGTGTCCATGTTTGGAGGAACAGACCCGAACAAGGAGACCTATGAGGCGATCAACGAAGATTTCACAACGGAGTATGGCTATGTGACCATCGAGGACAACTCCCAGAC
>CAVCFM010000158.1:0-4325 GCA_963601305.1 bacterium
GTCCGATCCTTTTGTGGACACTGCGGGAGCCGGTGATTGACGGCGGAAGACTCCGGCTTAATTCTCTGACGGGTGCCTACTCTGCGGCAAATACGTTTAAGACATTTAGGAAGGAGCCGCTCAATTATGTTTTTGGCGCACCGCAGGAGGAAGAGGTGATTGCCAAGGTGGGGGCTGCCATCCGGGCAGCGAAGCTTAAATGCGAGATCGCTCATTTGAAAATGGCGGCGATCGGACACACACCGCAGGGCTTTGGCTTTGGCAGGGCACAGGATTTGGAGCTGTTAAAAAATTTTGGCGTCGTACTGGAATCCATCGAGGCAAGAGAGCTGATCGACAAGGCAAAGGCATTTAGCGATGAGGAAATCGAAGCGTATCTGGTGGATGCGGATAAGAAGATCGGCGGACTTGAGACAATCCCGGAAAAGAACCGCAAGGATTTTGCAAGACTCTACCGGGCTTATCAGGAATATGTGACAGAGGGGAAAATCGGAGCAGTCGCTTCGCGCTGCTGGCCGGATTTCTTTACGGCGTTTGGAACACCGGTATGCGCGGTGCTTGCGATGCTCAATGACCTTGGCGTTGCGGCAAGCTGTGAGGCGGATACCTACGGAGCGCTCTCCATGTATGCGGGGATGGAGCTGACCGGCGGACCGGTATTTTTCGGCGACCCGGTTTCCATGGATGAATCGGAGAACACGATCACGTTCTGGCACTGCGGAACTGCCGCGTGCTCGCTGGCAAGGGAGGATACCGGGGCAAGGGCTGATGTGCACTGCAACCGCAAAATAGGACCGACGCTGGATTTTGGATGCAGACCGGCAGAACACGCGACAATTTTCCGCATAGGAAAAGACGGCGACGGGAACTTCCGCTTTTTTATCGCGGAGGGGGAAGCGCTTGATAAGCCAAAGCAGTTTAACGGAACTTCCGTTGTGGTAAAAACGAGAGCAAATGCGAAACAGATCGTGTATGAGAGTGTCGAGGCGGGATGGGAACCGCATTTTGTCGTCATCTACGGGGATGTTGCGGCAGAGCTTGAAATTTTGGCAAAAATGTATAATATGGAAGTACAGAAATATTAGCAGGAAAGAGAGGAACGGCTATGGTTCGATGTGCAGGTGCCAATATGGAGACTGTCCGGAGAAAAAATCGCGCTGCGATCTTAAAATATATCAACGATGGCGGGCCTGCCTCAAGGAAGGATCTTGCGGGAGTGCTTGGACTGACTCCGGCGGCTGTCACGCAGATCTGCACAGACCTTATGGAAGAGGGCGTTTTGGCGGAGACCGGCATTAACGTGGAGCGCAGCGGTGCGGGAAGAAAAAAAGTACTGCTGGATCTAAATTACGATGCCGCCTATGTGTATGCAGTAAATATCGAACCACAGTACACAACCGCAGCCATTTCCAATCTGAAGGGAGAAAAGATTGCCCAGGAGCGGATTGGCACGAATCCGGATATCCCGGCGGAGGAATATCTGATGCAGATTGCAAAGCTGTGCAAAAAACTCGGTGGGAAATATCCCGATGCGGCGGCTAAAATTGCGGCGGTGGGTGTCGGCGTGACCGGTATTGTGGACAAGCAAAACGGGATCAGTAAGAGGGCTTACGGAATCTGGGACGAGGAGGTAAACATCGCGCAGATCCTTGGCGGTGCGTTTTCGGTTCCGGTCTATGTGGAGAATAACGTCAATGCGTTTGCCATGGCAGAACTTCTTTACGGAACCGGCAGGGAACATGACAATCTTATGGTGATCAAGTGGGGACCAGGTGTCGGATGTTCGATCATCATCGACCAGGAAATCTATGAGGGCAGACACTCCAAGGCGGCGGAGCTGGGACATTTTATCGTCGAGAAGAACGGTGAGCGCTGCAAATGCGGAAGATGCGGCTGCCTTGAGACCAAGGTGTCCTACCAGGCGCTCTGTAAAATCGAGCCGTTTGAGGAAAAGGAGTTCGGGGAAGTTTACCGGAAGTCAAAAGGGGAGCCTGCGCGTGTGGCATTCGATGAGGCGATAGATGTTTTTGCAAGGAGCATTATCAATTCGGCAACGATCATGGCACCGAACCGCATCATTCTTACCGGGGTATTGTTCGAGGATGAGAGTGTGCGGAATGCACTGATGACGGCATGCGCCGGCTATGATGAGAGCTGGGGAGAGGGGAGAGTGCTCTACTCTGCCTTGGCGGACCGGGAATCCTATATCGGCCCGACCGCCGTGTGCGCAAAGCAGTTGTTGTTTTCTTAGAGTCGGTTCTCTTTTTCTGGAAGCTTTAGATAAACCACCAGTCCGCGGATTGCGAGAATGAGGCATACTGCGCCTGTGATGTAGTACCATGGATTGGCGGATGGAGAGAAGAAGTCCGGGGAGATGGCAAGCCACATGTTGGACCATGGGTTGAAGGTAACCACTGCAACGCAGATCAATACAATGTGTAAGGACAGGTGGTTGCCTTTTCGGTAGCCTCTTTTTGCAAGTTCGAGTCCCGGAACGATGGTGATGAGCACCTGTGTAAAAATCCAGAATTTCCACATAGTTTCATCGTGAAGTTCAAAACGCAGGAAATTAAGCCCAACGTAAAAACAGAGTATTTGAATGAGCACGTCGGTTATCATCGTCTTAAGAGGCGTTTTCGGTTTCCAGTTGATCTCTGCTTCATAGGTTACAGCTCTTTGTAAACAGAAAATTTCCATACCTACCCAGATGGCTTCTCCGATGGATAAAAGCAAGAACAGTGGGTAGTGTCCATACTTTATCCAGGCATCAAGGAATACCCAGACACCCATGAAGTCGGCAGCACAGTAAAACGTATGCAGCCATAGAGGATAGGGACCGATGTGTTCTTTTTCCGTGAGGATGATCGGAATTATGTAGACGAGTAATCCAAATATAACCGTCAGTGCGATTGCTATCCAGGCACTTGCGGCACCGTCTGCGCCGGGGCTTAGGTGGTCGATAAAATCCTGGGGAGTGACTGTTCCGTCTGGATATCCAGATAAAAGTTTTTCAATGATATTCATGATCAAAGCACCTCCGATGAAACATTATTTTGCGGCAATCTGTAAGACAGAATGAGGAACCTTATTGAGCAGAGTATTGCAAATGCGCCCAGCGTGAAGAACCACGGAGCATTTAATGCCTCGACACAGGTTGCAAAGAAACCGATGCCCCTGGGACTGAATGTAAGGATCGTTCCAAGTACTGTAAACCATGCCAGAACATGAATTCCCTTTTTTTGTCTGCCGACTTCCTCTAATCGGAACTGGGAAGCGATTGCAAGGGTTGCGTTGGTTGACATCATAAGAACAAGGCACATCGGATCACCGATTGCGATGCGGATTACCTGAAAGAGAAGAAAACCGGCAATGTATCCACAAATGCCTCTGATCCAGCCTTCTTTTTCTGATACTGATCTGTTGCTATGATATTTTCCCCACGCATCGCTGCGCTCATATTTTACCGTGTAGTAGAGCGAGAAAATCTCGATACCGACAAAACACATGCATCCGATGCACAATACTTTGAACAGCCAGAAGTTAATGTCATGAAACCACTGATAGAATAGCAGGGAAAAAGTTAAATCATGACCGAAATACCAACAGTGCATCCAAAAATAAAAAGGGCACTGTCTGTGTTTGACCTGCATATACATGCTGCTGAAATACTGGATAAATCCGAAGGCATAGGTGGCAAATGCAAGCAGAACAACTTTGCTTTCGTTGGCATATACGATAGACATTACCTGATCGATGGTGTACATAGTAATTTGTCCTCCTTAAAATGATAAATTCTTTTGTGTTGAAAATTCCACACATGGGAATTATAATAAATCCATTCAAAAGTACAATTGCCAGTTATTACAGAAATGTGGAACATTCCACAAATTAGGCAAAAATGAGGAATTATCATTGAAAAGAGAAAATCAGCGGGCGAGAACGCGCCAAAATATTAAAAACGCATTTGTGGAACTTTTAAAGAAAAAGCATATTGATCAGATCACGGTTACAGAACTTGCCAGAAAAGCGGACGTGGATCGAAAGACGTTTTATCTGTATTATCCTACGGTTTATGATGTTATCCGGGAGATTGAGAGTGGAATTATAGATGGGTTGAAGGAAATCTTAGAGCATAATCGCACTTCGGACTGGAAAAATTTTCTGCGGGGTCTGAATGAGATTATGCAGAAAGATTTAGAATATTATACGGTGATTGTTCAGAATCGGGATCTTGCTTTTCTGGTAACGGAGTGTACGAATATATTGACGGGTATGATGCACGACTCACTGCTGAAAGATAAGGGCAATATCACGGCGACGGATGA
>CAVCFM010000158.1:4353-4715 GCA_963601305.1 bacterium
AATATATTGACAGATATGATGCACGACTCACTGCTGAAAGATAAGGGCAATATCACGGCGACGGATGAAGTGGTTGTAAGATATGCGGCAACTGGTATTTTGGGCGTGTATGAGGAATGGCTGAAAACGGATGACCGGATGGAACTCGAAGAGCTCATAGAGATACTCGGTGATACAATCAATGATACATTAGAAAGATATAACAGCTGACTTTAAGAAAGAGTTGAATTGGGGAAACATATTTCCCTAATTCAACTCTTTTTAAGTCAGCGGACAGTCCACTCGAACGGCAGTGCCGGAATCCCGGCGCTGTTGGAAAGGTTCACTTTATAATAATTCGTCTTTGCAAAGCGAAGGCAGAT
>CAVCFM010000159.1:0-2219 GCA_963601305.1 bacterium
GGCACCCTGCTGTGGTGCACACCAGCCTACACCATGTGTAAAACCAGAAATATCTTCAATTTTTTTAGAATGTACCCATCTGCCTTCTTCCGGGATTGGAGCTGGCTCATGTTTTGCGCCCTTTGCTACAGGACACATGTTTTCAACTTCCTTCGTGTAAATCATTTTAAGACTCCTTTCACTTGATAGAACTGTATGTATCAGACATTGTTACTCATTTAACATACTGCATTTATTTTCGCATATTTTGTAGAAATAGTCTAGTAGTTTCATGTATTTTATTTGTACTTTTTAGTTAGTTATGTCTAATCAAAATAAGCCAGATTGGAGAAAACTTCCGACGCATCTTTTCCCAATTCGGCAACCTTTCCATCCTTGACCTGCATAAATCCGACGCTGCCGTCTTTTCCTTTTATCTGGATCCACTCACTTCCATCCGTCACGGTAAAATAGACTTCCTTTTGCGCCGGTATCACAAGACTCTTCGAGTCCGGATCCATATAGCGGTAAACCGGGAGATCCTCATACAATTCGTGCGGCTGATAAGTATCATACGGATACCATCCACGCTCCTGCATGGTCAGTTCGCCCGCCTCCTCATCGTACCACCAGTACGCCTCCACATATGCGGTCTCGATCAGGTCCACACGCCCTAATCCGGTAATATTCCCGTAACCGTCAAACCCGTCTTTTCCAAGGTGCTGCTCCGGGAACGGGAAACCGCTCACAGAACCGATATAGGAAACCTTCTCACCGTCATACCGGAAAAAGTAGCTGACCGGGTCATCGCTCGGTCCCATATCCAAAACTGCAATCTCAAGCCCCGGCGATGTGGTATCGATATCGGTGATATAAAATAAGTCCGTCACCGGCGTATCCATATAAATCCCCTCTCCGAGTTCATACGTGACACCATCTACTGTAAGCTGGTAAGAATACGCATCCTCTCCGCTTTCCGCCACATGGTAAAATACATCATTTAAGGTTCCGTCTCCAGTCAGATCCACCTGCACGGTTTTACCGGTTTCGCACTCCATTGGGTATGGATTTTCGGCGGCAAGCACATCTGCCCTCGCCACAATGGCTTTGACATTATCGGACTCGGTTTCACTTAACACACTCTCATTAAAATCCGTCGGTTCGACCGTTCCCGTATACCAGCTCTGGCTGTCAAAGTATCCCTGCAGATATTCATTCTGGAACTTTCTTCCATGCCTTGCATAAATTTCGTTTTTCGCCATCCAAAGCTCATTTTTGTCATACGCGGCAAGCACGTCCTCATTCAATGGGATCACGGCACTGACCGGGATCACATATTCGTCCACATCCCGGTGAACATCCCCCTCTATCTGCACCGAGTCCAGAATTTCATCCGCCTGCGTCATAAGCTCCTGATACTCGTTGTAAATGGTCTCATCTTCCAGATCACAGGTGACATCCGTAGGCTGCATGGAATAATACATATCGCCGTCATCGGTATAGCCGATCAGATTTTCTCCGGCACCGTAATTCATATAGTCCGCACTCTTCTGAAATCCAAATAAAAAGCCCATTCCCTTCTGTTTTTCGTAGGACGCTTTCTGGTAAACCTCAAATCCATCCTCCACCTCAAAAATCAGATAGTGTTCCTCCCAGTCAGATGGCAGTTCAATCGTAAATCCATGTGACGTATATGAAACTGTCTGCGTATCTACGGCATCTGTCTGCGTATCCGTGGTGCCCGCCTGCCCAGCCTGTGTCGGATCCTGCTGGTCTGCAGCCACGTCTCCCGACTCATCTGCCACATTCTGTTCCCCGGTCGGTTTTGCTCCATTTGCAGACGACCCGCACGCCGAAAATGTCATTGTGCCAGCTAAAACTGCTGCACCACAAAGTACTGCTGCACTACACCGGACTGCCGCCACGCCACTTCTCTTCCCAGTATATTTTTTCATAAGCTCTCCATTCCGAAGTATTCGAATACTCCCCTTCCAAACAACAAGCGTTCCTGCTGCACTCTGCCGTGCCTACTGCTTTTCTACAACCTCGCCGCGCTTTTTATAAATCGAATTTGCCGGGATCACACCGCGCACGGAAGAAAGCGGATAAATATTGGAGTGAGAACCGATGACCGTTCCCGGATTTAACACCGAATTGCATCCCACTTCCACATAATCGCCGAGCATGGCACCAAATTTTTTCAGTCCTGTCGCAATCTCCTCTTTACCGTCTTTTACGAC
>CAVCFM010000160.1:0-3577 GCA_963601305.1 bacterium
GGATAATCCCCGTCCCTGCGGGACGCCTGCTCTCCGTTCTTCGCGAGTTTCCATCTGCCGCCTTCGAAGTTCCCGGATTTTTCAAGTCCTGTGCCCGCTCCGGTTCTTCCGGTTCGTCGGCTTCTTCGGTTTCTTCCTGTCCTTCGGTTTTCTCCGCGGAGGATGTGTCTTCCGCGGAAGATGTGTCTTCCGTTTCAGACGCGTCCGCCGTTTCCTGCGGTGTATCATCTGCCCCATCGTTTCCTGTCTGGCGCTTTTTTCTCTTGCCGAGAGGAATTCCTAAGATCCGGATAACGGTCTTATACTCTCCCTCTTCGTTCGAAACTAACACACTCACCAGATGAAGCAGCCAGGATGCCCGGATGCGAAGCGACACCTCTTCCTGTACCTCACAGGCGATCTGGTAGCGGACCGGCACCAGCAGAACCGCCGCCAGCACCAGAAGTATCAGACCAAGCACCACCAAAAGCAGGATCCCGATTATTTTTAGGATTAACAATATAACTGACATGCATCCTCCCTGCCCTGGCGCATACGCTTGCCATCCAGATAGCTTTTAATCTCAAATGCACCGGTCTGCTGATACACCTCATCCACGATGGATACTGCCACCTCCATGGCTTCATCATATCCCTTCGCCAGCCCTACGACGCGAAGTCCGGCTTTCGGATAGCCCTTCTGCATCAGCTCCTGCGCCGGAATAATGTCAAGCAGATTCTGACTGTTCGACGCTAATGTGATCACATAAATATTAATCTGGCCGGCATTGTGACAAATCTTCCATTTAATCTTCTTTGTCTTATGTACGATACTTTCTCCAACATACAAATCATCATACCAAGTCATGCAATCTTTTCCTATCTGTCAAAAATATTTGTGATTGCCCCATAAATTACTACGCTTTAATTCCAGATATTCATTATAAGCCTTTTCCAAAATCTGCTTCTCGTTGGGAAACTTCAGCAGATGGTATGCCTCATGAAACTTATAATACCCGGAATCAACAAAATACTCTTCACGCTGTGGTTTGCTGTAATAACTGTCAGCCATCATAAGATACCAATGCACTTCTTTTTCCACAACATCCTCAGGGATTGTGAAACTATACTGGCTCTTCCCGATGTATTTGATAATCCCGGCTTTGACCCCGGTCTCCTCAAACACCTCCCTCGTTGCGGTATCTTTGAACTCCTCACCTGCTTCCACAGTTCCCTTTGGCAGTACCCAGCCTTCATACTTATTCTTGTAATTCTTGTATAAAAGCAATATTTTACCACGGAAAATTACCACACCACCACAGCTCGTTGCCTCTATCATTGCAATACCTCCTGTGTGGTAAACAACGGAACGCGCATCTTCTCACATTCCTGATGTCTAATTTAAATCAAGTATAATACTTTTTTGCCCTCGATGCAACCGACAACTACGCCCTATTGTATACCGACATTATTCGCTGTATGACCCATAGTATGCATCAAAAATCTTTTTGGCAATCGGCACCGCATAGTCACTTCCGGTTCCGGAATCCTCCACCAGGATCGATACCACGATATCAGGCATATCTGCGCGGTGGGCATACCCCACAAACCATGCATGGGAGGAAGAACTTCCGGATGAAAATTCTGCCGAACCGGTCTTGCCATATGCCGCATAGCTTTGTCCTGCCAGATCATCCGCTGTACCATACTCCGTGACAGCGGCAAGATACTCGCTCAAGGTCTCGGCATCACTCTCGGTCATCAATGTGCCATATTCCTGTGCCTCGTAGCGTTTGACTACATTTCCCTTATAATTCTTCGTGTAATCAATCACATAAGGCTGCATCAGCACGCCATCATTGGCGATCGCGCTCATCACAAGCGCCATGTGTAACGGCGATACCAGTGTTTTTCCCTGTCCGATGGAAGTCTCAAGCACATCCTTTGCGCTAGCCCCATTCTCCAGCACAAAGCTGCTGGTCGCCGACTCGAACTTCGTCGGAAGGCTCGTGTTAAACAGCAGACTGTTGCAGAGTTCCCCGAAGCTGTCCACGTCCAGCATGCTTCCGATATTTGCAAAGGAAGCATTGCAGGAGTGAGCAAAGGACTGCTCCAGATTCTCAGATCCGTGGGACTTATTCTTATAACAGCGGATCGTCTTGTCGTCCAGAGTGAAGCTGCCATTACACTGATAACTGTAATCGGCGTAATCCTCATTTTCATGGATATATTCTAACAGGGTAAAAATCTTAAATGTGGAACCCGGCGGATACAATCCCTGGGTCGCACGGTTAAACAGGACCGAGCTGTCATTGTCCGATGATGTTAAATATTCCCATTGTTCTGCCACTTCATTCGGATCAAAGTCCGGTTTTGACACCATGGCACGTATTTTTCCGGTCTCCGGCTCCATGACGATGACCGCCCCGTCATAACTGCCGAGGGCATCGTATGCAACTGCCTGCAGACCATAGTCCAATGTCGTCACCACCGTGTCGCCGGTACTCTTCTCCCCTGTCATATCATTGGCAACATTTTCAAGGGAGATCGCGCTGGAGCGGATCAGATTAAAATTCGCCATCGACTCAATGCCGGTCCTGCCCGCAGTCGAATATCCGACCACATGGGCAAACATATTGCCATAGGGATACTCTCTGGTCTCGTTGCCCAGAGCATCCACGGTGGTATGCGCCAAAATCTCTCCATCCGTCGCCACGATATCCCCGCGTATCACATCTGCCGCCAAAAGTTCCTGGGTTGTGTTGTAAGAGTTATTGATAAAATCCTCGCTCACGTACACCTGAAAATACACAAAGTAGCCCATCAACCCGATAAACAGCGCCAGAAACGAATATGCCACCACGGCAAATTCCCGGTTCTGTCTGTCCCGCGGTGTTTTTTTCTTACGCGAGGTCTTCGATTTCTGTGTCGAATCCAGTTTTTCTTCTTCTCTTATCCCTCGATTTTTCGCCATTACTGCTTCCCTCATCCTGTCTCAATAAATATAATCCCTGAATGACTGCAAAGATAATCATTGTGCTAAGCAGGGAACTTCCACCATAGCTCACCAGCGGCAGTGTCACACCGGTAGACGGAATAAACTTTGTCACTCCTCCGACCGTCAAAAACACCTGAAATCCATATACCGTTCCAAGCCCTAATGCCACCAGCTTGTAAAACTGGTCTTTCATCTGCATCGCAATATTCAAAAACAATAAAAAGCAGCAGACGCAGACCATCAAAAGGCAGATTGCAAAAATACCGCCCATCTCCTCCGCGATCGCGGAAAAGATAAAATCCTGTTCCACGACAGGGATCTTCGAGGGTGCTCCCTCGTACAAGCCCATTCCAAACCAGCCGCCTGTCCCGATTGCAAACAGCGACTGGCAGATCTGGTAGCCCTCGTTGTCAATGACGCTCAACGGGTCCTGCCATGCAAGCACACGCACGCGCACGTGCGAGAACAGCCCATATGCCACGACCGATGCGATACAGCCGCTTAAGATACCTCCCGCGAGGTAAAACAGCTTTCTCGTCGCAACATAGAGCATGATCAGATAGGTCACAAAGAAGATCAGCGCGCCGCCCAGATCTCTTGA
>CAVCFM010000161.1:0-2527 GCA_963601305.1 bacterium
GGCTGTTGGAAATGCCATTGCAAAATGCGGGGTGGAGCGGCAGGAACTTTTTATCACAACAAAGGTAAATTTCAAGTCTTATGAAAATACGAGGGCGACAGTAGAGAACTCTTTGAAAAAATTGCAGACACAATATCTGGATCTGGTTTTACTTCATTGGCCGTTTGGAAACGTTTATGCTGCGTGGAGAGAATTGGAAAACCTTTACGAAGAAGGGAAAATACGGGCAATCGGAGTGTCAAATTTTAACCCGGACCGTCTGGTGGATTTGATTGCTTACAATAAAGTGAAGCCTGCGATTAATCAGATTGAGACACATCTTTACTGCCAGCGTCAGACCGAACATATGTGGGAAAAGAAATATGAGGTGGCACATATGGCTTATGCGCCGCTTGGTCAGGGGCATGCAAATGAAATGTTTGCAGAAGATGCGGTAAAAGAGATTGCAGCGAAATACCATAAGACTCCGGCACAGGTACTGCTCCGACGCACGATCCAGGATGGGGTAATTGCGATCCCCCAAATCGGTGCATCCAGAGCGGATCGCTGAGAATAGCAAGGTGTTTGATTTTGCCCTCACGGACGCAGAAATGGAAGCATTGCGCAGATTAGACAGAGCGGAAGCTATGATTGGAAATCCACAAAAACCGGAAATGGTGGAAATGGCAATGCAGTGGTAGCAGGCTGCGCCAAATAAAAATGTTTTAGCCGTTGGGAAGAATTGATCAAAAGCAGGACTTAAGCTTTTGGGCAAATTCCTCTATATAGTAGCCGGAGTTATCCTTTTTCCAGAATGCACAGTAGGTTTTTCTGACAGGCTGGCCATTTCTGGTCAGAGGAATCCGGCAGACCGTGGTATCGAACCATGCCTGTTCGCCGATGATATCCACAGGCATATATCCCTGTCCGGTTATGATTTTCAGGCGGGCTTCCTGGATGGTATCCGCAAAAAGAAAATCTCCCTGCAAACCGATTATTTTTTCATAATAATTCTGTTCTTCCTTTTGCCCCGTCTGGTTCATCACAAGAATACAGGGGGTATTTTTCAGATCATCAATTTCCAGATTTTTTAATTTGCCAAGAGCATTTTTGGATGATAACTCAATGTAGATTTTGCTTTCTGCAAGGATGACATTGTGGTAGGTATCGGAAAAGGCGCGCCGCTGGTCATTTAAAGCCAGATCGATCGTGTCATTTTCCATGGCATGATACAATTCTTCGTGACTTCCCACCGTAATCTGCACATCGACAGTGGGATACTCTTCGGAAAACAGAGAGACCGCTTCTGACAATTCAGACCCATGATATCCTTTGTAGTAGCCAATCCGTAAAGTGGCATGATCCTTGTCTGCAATCCGTTTGGTTTCCCGGACGAGCTGCTTGATATCGCCGGATATGATCAGACTTTTGCGATAAAAATGTTCTCCGGCAGGAGTCAGGGAAAACGTGCGGTTATGCCGGTCTAACAGCTCGACGCCAAGTTCATCTTCTAATTTTTTTATCTGCTGGGAAATGGCGGATTGCGAGACATGACACTGTTCTGCCGCCAGATAAAAATTGCCACATTCGATCACCGCCTGTAAATATTCGATCTGTCTGAGTAACATAACATCCCTCCCACGAAATATATGTTTTATTATATAACGATTAGAGAAACTTATCAATTGCTAAAGTATAAAGAATTGATTGAGAAGTGCCGGTGTATTATCCTTAAGCCAGATAAAAACATAAGGAGGCAATTATGGGACGGAATTTAATTATTTATTATTCCCGCAAGGGTGAGAACTATGTGAATGGAAAAATTGTTGATCTGAAAAAAGGAAATACGGAAATTTGCGCAGAATTTATCCAGAATGCAGTTGGCGGTGATCTGTTTGAGGTTGAAACGGTACAGGAGTATGCCACGGATTACCACAAATGCACCGAGCAGGCGAGCGAGGAACTGAAGGAAAACAGACGCCCGGAATTAAAGAACTATATCACGGATATCGACGATTATGAAAATATTTTTGTATGCGGACCGTGCTGGTGGGGAACTTATCCGGTTGCTGTGTTTTCACTGTTGGAGCGGCTTGATTTTACAGGGAAGAAAGTCATGGCGCTCATGACACATGAGGGAAGCGGACTTGGAAGCAGCGAGAGGGATTTAAGAAAAATCTGTAAAGGTGCCACCTTTGGAACCGGGATTGCTGTTCATGGCGCAGATGCAAAAAAGGCAGAAGCAGCAGTTGCAGGCTGGGCAAAAAAGAATTTAGAATAGGAGATGTGGGAAAATGGGTAAAAAAGATGTAATGATCGTGACAGGTGCAGGGCAGATTTCTATGGCCATTGCAAGACGAGTTGGCTATGGCAAGAAGATTGTTATGGGAGACAAAAATATAAATAATGCAAAGGCAATTGCAGAAGTCATGAATAATGCAGGATATGATGTAGAGGCAGTAGAGATGGACCTTTCATCCAGAGAATCCATCAAAAGCCTGATCGCAAAAGCACAGGAATACGGAGAAATTAAAATGATGGTTAACGG
>CAVCFM010000162.1:0-14209 GCA_963601305.1 bacterium
GTCTTGCCCTCTGCCATAGCCGCTGCCATCATGATATTGATGGTTGCGCCGACAGAAACCTTATCTAAATAGATATGGGTTCCGGTAAGCTTCTCTGCGGATGCCATAACCAGACCATATTTGATGTCTACCTGCGCACCTAATGCGCGGAATCCCTTCATATGAAGGTCAATCGGTCTGCTTCCGATATCACAACCACCCGGAAGCGCCACCTCTGCACGCTTATATTTTCCAAGAAGTGCACCAATCAGATAGTAGGACGCACGAATCTTGCGAATATACTCATTGTCTACATTGAATCCCCGGATAAAAGAGCCGTTGATCTTAACGGTATGGGCATCGATCCGGTCGATTTTTGCCCCAATCTCCTGCATTGCATTTAATAATACATTGATATCTTTTACATTCGGGATATTATCTATTGTAACGGTCTCATCCGTCATAATGGCTGCTGACAGAATCGCCAGAGCCGCATTTTTCGCGCCTCCGATCTCAACTTCACCAACCAAAGGATTTCCGCCTTTAATCACATACTGTTCCATATCACACCTCGATGAACAACTTCATACAAACACGTAATTATAGTAACTATTAAGTGCTTTTGTCAAGCAAATATTACTTTTTTTGCGGTTTCCAAATTCATCCAACACATTCATTATATTATACCATATCCTGTGTCATTTGGCAAAGCCGCCACAAGCACACCACTGCTAAAATGCCTGCTGCATTAATAGCTGATATAATCCAGCGGGTTTACCGCAGAGCCATTGATGTACAACTCAAAATGCACATGTGGTCCGGTTGAGCGTCCGGTGCTTCCACTGTAGGCAATCGTCTCTCCCTGCTCCACATGCTGTCCAACCTTGACCGCAAGCTTGCTGTTATGTGCATAACGTGTCATTCTGCCATCCGCATGGCTGATGACTACAACGTTTCCGTATCCACCGCTGTAAGCCGCCTGGATAACGGTTCCCGCACAGGATGCATACACGGTTGTTCCCACCGGGCATGCCCAGTCTACGCCCTTGTGCATACGTCCCCAGCGTCTTCCGAACCCGGATGTATATCTTCCGCCTGCGATTGGCTTGATATAAGTCGGCGGGATGATGGTTCCGCGCTCGATCACTGCCGGTGTGGATTCCACCAGAATATTCTCCTGCACCAGCGTACGGCTGACTTCCGAGCCATTTTCATAGACAACGACGTCATTCCGTTCCCGGTGTCCCGTCGTGCCTTCCTCGTGTACCACTTCTTTTGTGGTGTACCAGCTGTCATTCTCAATGATAACCGCATCGGCAGTGTAATCCTCCTCGTACACCTCACCCATGGTAACACGGATTTTCAGATCCGGCTCCGGAACTGCGATGATCAGCTCCTGCCCGTCACGGATGATCGCATCTGCATCTGACATTCCGTTTAAACTCATAATGGATGCCACCGTCGTGTCATGATCCATTGCGATGACGGAGAGACAGTCTCCACTCTCCACTACATATATTTTATTCGATTCTTTTTCTTTGGTTACTTCCGTTACCTGTTCGTCAATATCTGCAATCTCATCCGGGCTGACATAGTTCTCATAAACTTCCACCCGCTCCACAAATTCCATATCCAGGATACCGGTCTGATACTCCCCGGAATCCGGATTTGCCAATGCATACTCTAATGCATAGGTGCTCGCCGCACTCACGCCGGAAAGCAGTTCGTCCGCCAGCGTCTCCTCCGGCACAACCTCGGTACTATCCGCTGCATCCACCGCCTGTAACTGTGCCACCAGAATTCCGCTGATGTGAGAGTCATAGGCCGATATCTTAGTCTCGTATTGATTTTCCTCATCCGACGCAGCCTTTACCTTGTTTAAAAAAGTCTCCACGTCGGAAAGCGAGGTAAAATTCGCATGATAGCCGTCAATGGCTACCGTATAGGCACGAATAGATTCCGTTGGAATACTCTTCGTTATTGTCTCACAGATCGCATTTTTTAATTCCTCTTCGGAGGACAATTTCTGAAATAGTTTACGGTCTTTCTGCGTCTCGTAGGACAGCTCCATGCAAAGGCGCTCATCGCTGCTAAGCGCCACTTCCCGTCTCGCCTCCAAAACGGTCTGCCGTACATCCACGCTGTCTGATACATATCCTACCGTCTCGCCGTTCACCTGCACGATCTGGTACTGCTGTCCGATTCCCACACGCTGGGATACCGCCAGCAATAACAGCACCGCAAACACAATGCCAAGCACGACTGCCTGTACCATTGCCTTCCTTGTAAAATTCAGTTCTATCTTATTCATTGAAATTTATCCTTCAATCCCATGATTTTTTCAATGGTCTCTTCTACTGTCAACTGATGCTCATCCACTGTGATATCCGCATATTTTTCGTAGAGCGGCACACGCTCCTCATACAGATCACGCAGGGTCTGTCCGTCTCTTAACACGACACCTCTGCCTTTGATATCACGAAGCCGGTGATTTAACTCCTCATATGGAAGCTTTAAGTAGATCACCGTTCCAATCTGCCTAAGATGCTCCATCGCCTCCCTGCCATACACGACACTTCCGCCGGTGGCAATGATCGCATGATTTGCCTCAATCTGGCTGTTGATGCGGTTCTCCACCTCAATAAAGCCATCTGCACCGACTTCCTCTATAATCTCACATAACAACTTGCCTTCTTTTTCCTGTATCACCAGGTCGGCATCCACAAACTGATACCCTAGAACCTTTGCAAGCACCACTCCGATGGTACTCTTTCCGACACCTGGCATTCCTATTAATACGATGTTATCCTTTTTCATAAAATCCTATTCTTCCGTTTTTTTATACTGTTTACCATTTTTTAGGATAACACACCTCATGCAAAATCGCAAGAAAACAACGTGTTTACCGCTGCCTCGTACTCTGAAATCCGCTCTGCCTTGCGGATTTTTTTCAGATATTTGTCCGGCTTATCAAACAAACCGCCCATATATGCCCACAGTTCCTTCATTTTAAACAGGGTGTTCCGGTCTCCCGACATCACCGCAAGATATCCCGCAAGAATATCGTCGTGAAATGCACGGAGCTGCTCCTTATCCGTTTTTTGACCTGCAATCTGCTCCGGTGTAACGCCGTTCTCATAGTCCCGCAGCATTCCCGCCAGCCATGGATTTTTTAAGAGTCCTCTGCCAAGCATCACTTTTTCCATATCCGGGAACCGCTCTCTTAACTGCGCATAGTAGGACACACCGTCAATGTCCCCGTTGTAACAGAGCACATGACGGCTATGTTCTACTGCATAGCCATAGGCATCCCAGTTTGCCGTGTTTTTATAATAGTCCTTCTGCACCCTTGGGTGAATGATCAGCTCCTTAAGGGGATATTTTTCGTAAATCTGCAACAGCCGCTCCCACTCATCCGGGCTTTCGATCCCGATGCGTGTCTTTATCGATATTTCCATCGGGCACGCAGAAAAAATACCGTCTAAAAACCGGTCTAATTCCTCCGGTATCGCCAAAAATCCGGCGCCCCGGTTTTTCGCCACCACCGTTCCCGACGGGCAGCCGAGGTTTAAGTTTACCTGATGGTACCCGAACTCCTGTAATTCCGCTGCGATACAGCAAAAATCCTCCACCCGGTTTGCAAGTATCTGCGGCACGACTTCCATACCGGTATTGTGTTCCGGCAGGACATCGTTGTATTCTCTGTGGCTTAATTTTTTATTCGCAAGGAACGGGGTCATATAAGTATCAATATCGCCAAAATGCCGATGAAAGGCATTCCGGTATATATAACCCGTCAAACCTTCCATCGGCGCCATATAAAACTGCATTTATTTTTATCCATCCTGTCATTCATTTTTACAGGAATTTTACCACGTGTGGCTGCTCTTGTCCACTTTATAACACTTCTTCACCGTTTACATATAAGTGATATCCGTTGGAATCGATATTGGATGTATCTCCGTCAAAGCTTGTGATATAAGTGTCTGCTGTCAATGTCCATGTGGAGGAATCATCCATAACAACTGCGACATCTCCGCCTTCGCCATCCGGATTAATTGCTCCGCTGTAGTTTGTGCCATTCTGCATGGTAAGAGCTAAGGAAGAAATCTCATCCACAAGGATGTTGCCTGTAAGCTCCTGGCTGTCTGCGGTCAGAGTGACATCTCCGCCGTTGGCACCCTCTGTACCCCAGCCTCTGGAGGAAGAGTTACCTTCCACGCGAAGGAATGTATCGTTTGCAAGGGTAAGCGCTACATCTTTTAAGCTGATCTCACAGTCTGTGTTGGTAATATAGAACATATCGCCAGTCTCTGCTGTAATGCTTCCGCCCTCTGCTGAGAAAGAAGCCTCTCCTAAATCAGCATCACCGGACATACTCTGGTAGATCATGATACAATGGATATTTTCATCGGAATCTCCATTGTAAGTGTTGCTCATGTTACCTGTGACATCACAATCTGTTAAGGATACAGAGTTCTTTCCCTCTACAACGACACCCTCGCTGGCATTTGCTGTTAAGGTTGCACCGTTGACTGTGATATCAGCAGTACAATAGATTGCCGGGCTTCCTGTTCCGTTTGTCACATAAGTTCCGCCGTCTACGTTAACTGTTCCGCCGCCTCTGTCACTACGAATGGCTGCTGCTGAATTTCCCTGTGTCTCAACATCCAGATTGGTTGCGTTGGTTGTTCCGCCACCGGTTGTCTGGATACCGCCGGAGTTATTCTGTGTGGTACGGATCGTGGAATCAGAAATGTTTACCACAGTACCCTCGCCATAGCTGAATACACCGTTTCCGTTAACTGCATCGGTGTTGACCGTTGCACCTGTGATGGTAACCTGTGCTCCGTTCAATGCAAGGAAGCCTGCGTTCTGTCCGTAGAAGTCTCCGTTTTCTGTGTTGGAAGACTCACCGCCTGTCTTCTCAATGGTAACATCTGTTAAGGATACCGTTGCACCGTCTACACGAAGTGCGTTCTCATCGTCACCACTTGATGTATATGTCTCATCAGACACCTCACTATCGGTATCTAAAGAGGTGGCAGCAGTGCCGTTTGTCACCTCACTGCTGCCTCCGAATCCACTGCCACTATTTAAGTTTTTTACAGTGATCGCTGTCGCATTTCCATCCTCGTCAAGAGTTACCTCTAACACGCTGTCAACTGCGATATCATCGATGGTTCCCTCACTGCTGCCCTGTAAAAACTCAACTGTGATAACGGTATCATCTGTCACTGTAAATGTAATGCTCTCGCCGCTTCCCTCAAAGCTGCTTCCGCCACCAGGCATCTCGCTCGGTGCGTCTCCGCTCGGTGCGTTACCTTCCGGCATCTCGGTGGAATCACCGTCTGCGCTCTCACCCGGTGCTCCGTTGCCATCTCCACTCGGTGCATCTCCACTTGGCGCTCCGTTTCCGTCTCCGCTCGGTGCATCACCACTTGGCGCGTCTCCACTTGGTGCTCCGTTTCCATCTCCGCTCGGTGCGTCTCCGCTTGGTGCTCCGTTTCCATCACCGCTTGGGGCTTCGCCGCTTGGTGCCTCGCCGCCCGGTGCATTACCTTCTGACATCTCGGTGGAATCGCCATCTGCGCTCTCACCCGGTGCTCCGTTGCCGTCTCCGCTTGGGGCTTCGCCGCCGGCAGATGTAGTCAATGTACCAACCTCCGCTGTAATTGTATTATCCTCTATCGCTGTTACCTGAACGGTCTGTACTCCAGCCTCTGCCTCTGCAGTTTCTGTTGCAACCACGGTCTCCTCTGCTGCACTCTCGCTGCTACTTGTAGAACCGCATCCTGCCACTGATGCAGTTGTCATTACTACAATACATCCAATTGCAATCAATTTCTTAAGCTTCATAATATTAATCCTCGCTTTTCTTTAAGGTCTTTTCTTTTACGAGCCTAAGTATATAAATCGAATGTGACCACTATGTGTTTTTTTGATTAACTTATCATGAATTCCCCTTGAAGGCTTTCTTAACATACAGGGATCTTAAGTAACTGCCCCGCATAAAGCAGACTTGGACTTCTGATCTTATTGAGGCGTACCAGCTCTTCCACCGTAGTACCGTGCTTCTTTGCAATGTGATAAAGCGTGTCTCCATACTGCACGCGGCAGATGCGGTACGGCACCTTTCCCACCGGGTAGTCCGGCCGCCTGGTCAAAAGTAAAATCGCGTCGTCATTTTCTTCTAATATCTCATCCCGGAAAATACTCCTGCCGACATTTCCCTGAATTCCTGCCACTCTACCGATATCCGTATAACGCCATCCGACGCATTTTTTCTCTGTCCAGCTCTCACGCGCGGCATCCAGGAAAAAATCATCCTGACAGACGACTGCCTTCCTGCCGCTGTATGCCTCAACGCTCTCCAAAAATGTATAAGCAATGGAGGTGGCACGGTCACACTCATCTTCCGTTTCCACCTCCATGTTCATTACCAGTTTGGCCCCACAGCAGAGTCCCACCACCGTCGCCATAAAATGATAGGCTTCCGCCCTGGCTTCCTCCTTCGTAGCTGCTGTCAGATTGTGATAAAAACCCACGGCAATTCCCGCCCGGGTCGCATTGGCATAGTTGCGGTAAAAAAACGGATCCACATACTCCACGCCCTCGCTTGCCTTCACGTACACCAGTTCAATCCCCGCATCGCGCACCGTCTCAAAGTGAATATACCCCTGCCATTGGCTCACATCAATGCCATTCATGACGCTCCGTTTCAGAGATTCCTTTTCTATAGTATATGCTATCTCATCGCCTTCTGTTTTTCAAAGAACTCGTCAACTGCCTTTACAATCTGCGCCGGCTCCATCGTTTTTAACAGATACCCTTCCGGCTTTAACGACATGACCTTCATCACGCTCTCACGGTCTCCCTTGCTGGTCAAAAAGATAACCGGAATATCCGTAAACTCCGTCTCTGTGCGGATCATTTCTAACACCTGTCTACCATCCACCACCGGCATCTCATAATCGAGCAGCACCAGATCCGGGCGGTTTAATGCCAGATATTTGATCGCCATGGCACCGGAATTCGCCAGGATCACCTGGTAGCTCTCGGAAAGCCATTCTTTTACGCTGCGAAGCATGGCGCCGGAATCATCCACGACTAAAATCTTTTTCTTATTTTCCTTTGCAAAATTCTTCAGGTAATTGTCCAACGTCTCCTCGACCTCATTCACGTTGATCGGACGCTTGAATTCCCTCTGGATGACATGGCTCGGTATCATATTGCGAATGGTGTCAAGCTCCTGTAAGTTGCCGATGACAAACACCGGAATATCTTCCTCCACCGCCTTGTCTTTTAAGTAGATCAAAGGCTGCTCCTGTCCTGCCATCTCCTCTTCCCCGTAGATCACCATAGCCGCAACCGGCTCCTTTACCTGGCTTAGCTCCTCCATCCGCGGAGCATGGGATATCACTTTATGCCCCTGATGCTCCAACCGTTCCTGCAATGAAGTCATCAGATAGCTGGCATTCTCCTGTACAAATAAAATCGTTGACATATCTATTTCCTCTCTTCCTTTATATTGATCGTAACTTTGTGATCATCGCCTCTGCCTCGGCGAGCACCTCTTCCATCGCCACATCCGCCATATACCCACTTAATTTTTCCATGGATGCTTGCAGTTCCTCCGGCAATTCACATTCCTTTAATTCCGCAAAAGCCGCATCCGCGGTATCTAAGTCAAACGTATCCATCGCCATTTTAAGCTGCTCTAATATCTCTATCAGCTGCTCACCTGACATCTGCTTTTTCTCCGCGTCTTCTTCCTTCGCATAAGGCGCGAGTATCGGCTTATAACTGCGGTAAAGTTCCAACACACCCGGATTCTCTTTTATAATTGTATCATAATCTTCATCATTTCCCAACTGTTCCATCCGGTAAAATCGCTCTGACAGTTCCACCGCGCCTATCATGCGCGCCGTATTTTTCAGTGCATGCACCTCTATCGTATAGTTTCGGATATCGTGCTCTTTTAAGCAGGTCTCTAACTTCTCACTCTTGCCGTCGATCAGCCGGTAAAAATCACCTAACAGTGACAGCCACAGCGACAGTGTTCCCGAATTTTTCAGTCCCACGCTGCTGTCGATTCCCTCGATCACCGGAACCTCGTATGGATTTTCCTCTGTGGATGCCGGTTTTACAACATTCTGCTTTTGTATCTTCTCCTTCGGCAGCCATTTCTTGATCTTTCCACAGACTTCCTTCATATCCATCGGTTTACCCACAAGGTCGTTCATGCCTGCTGCCAGAAACTTCTCTTTGGCTCCCACGACTGCATTGGCGGTCAGTGCGATAACCGGCACCTGTGTGAAATAGTCTCCCTCCATCTTCCGCATGGTCTGCACGGTCTCTATGCCGTCCATATCCAGCATCATGTGGTCCATAAATATCAGATCGTACCGCTTATTTTTCATCATCTCTAACGCTTTTCTTCCGCCGTCCGCCGTGTCAATCTGCATTTCAAGCGGCTGCAACAGCCCCAGCGCCACCTTCAGGTTCATCTCCGTGTCATCCACGATCAGCACCTGTGCCTCCGGCGCCACAAAGTTCAGATAATCCTCGGTACTTGCAAAAACTGCCTGTCCCTCTTTGTTCATAAACCGGCAGAAGTTCAGTGTGTAGAGCGGCTTATTCACAAGTGTGCAGTCCGCCCCTGCCGAGCACTCATGCATCGGATTGCACAACGCACAGACTGCCGTCTTGTCCGCCGGGTCTCTTAAAATGCCGCGGAGCTCCTTAAGGTCGCCCTCGCAGTCCACAAACAGATAATCTGCCGTCTCATTCTGCGCCTTTGCCTCGTCAAAATCCATATAGCGCATCCCATAGCTCTCGACTAATTTTTTCAGCGCATCCCGCACATAAGCAGTTTTTACCTTTCCACACACCAGATACGGCTGCCCGTCTTTTATGGTCGCTGCAAGCTGGTGGTTTACCACTTTCTGCGGCAGGTCAAAATAGAATTCACTGCCCTCTCCGTAGGTACTTTCCACGCCGATACTTCCACCCATCAGCTCCACTAACTGCTTCGTGATGGCAAGCCCTAAGCCCGTGCCTTCCTTTTCGTGGTTCTTTTTTGTGTTCACCTGCTGGAAAGACTGAAACAGGCGCGCCATGTCCTCTTTTTTGATTCCCTGGCCGCTATCTTTGATGGAGACATGAAGCGTCACTGTATCCTCCCCTGTCTCCTCCACGGTAAGTGTCAGTTTTACATAACCCTCATCCGTGAACTTGATTGCATTGTTCATGATGTTAATGATGATCTGCCGCAGGCGCAGGGAATCACCATACAGTTCCGCCGGCAGATTTTTATCGATATCGAACAGTAACTCCACCTGTTTCTCCCCGATGCGGTTCATAAAGATCATGCTCAGGTCGTTTAGCATAGACATCGGTTCATAATTGTCCTCGACAAAATCCAGCTTGCCGGACTCAATCTTAGAAAAGTCCAAAATGTCATTGATGATGCACAAAAGCGCCGCGCCGGAGTTTTTGATATTCTGCAGATATCCACGCTGTTCATCCGGCAGTTCCTCACGCATCAAAATCTCCGTCATGCCGACGATGGCATTCATCGGAGTTCGTATCTCATGGGACATATTCGACAGGAAGGTGGATTTGGCGCGGTTCGCGCTCTCCGCTCTGTCTTTTTCCTTTACCAGCTCTTCCATCAGCGTGTACTGCTTGGTGTCGTCCATCATGATCAGACTGTATCCGGCAATCTCTTTGTGCTGTTTTAAGGTGTACACCATCTTTTTGTAGTGGTGCTCATCCAGCCAGAACTCGTCCTCCTCCTTCTGGAATATCTCGATCAGCTGCTGCGGTACCTTGCGGTTTTTCGGTTTTTTCACAAGCTCCGGGAATAACGCTTTCGCACACTCATTGGCATCCAGATAACCATACGCCGGATCCAGGATCACCACGGCATTGTCGATATGCTCAAACACCCACTGGCGTCCCCTGTCCGTAACCGTAAAAATCTCGCCGGATACCACGCCTAAGATAATAATAAACACTGCAAACGAGGAGCAGATTGGAATAATGTCATATGGAAAGCTGTAAAACTGTATAATCGTCACTGGAACCAGCACGATCAGCTCTGCCGCCAGAAGATGTCTTAACTTGTGCCCCGTGGAAAACTTGCGCATACGAATGAGCCTGTAGACCGTATAGCACAACACGATCAGCAACGCAAACGCAATAATACCGTAGCGCACCCGTGTGGTCCATCCTGCCTCGATCTGTAAGTAGTGGAATTCTGCGCGCTCCTGCACCTCAAACTGAATATTGTCAAATACGATATCGTGGTAGTTATCGTTCCACACCGTACATATCTCAAACGTCTCAAATGCAATCCACACACAGCAGAACAGCTTTGAGATTCCAAGCTGTAAATAAGAGCATAAGAATACAGCAAAGAAAAAGAAAAACAGAATGTTTCCCAGATACTCCATCTTAAATGCCAGCATCGCCGCATCAAAGTTCTGCGAATTGAGCGTCAGAAAGTAACCACTGTTGACAATGACGCAGGCGACATTGGCTAACATCAGATACATGGACGAACGGGTCTGTTCCTTGCGCAGCAGCACGATGATCCCGATTAACGGTAAGACGATTCCTATAATCTGTACCACCTGAACGGTGGTGTTCAATGATTGTATTTTCTCCAATAATTCCACACTTTCCGTCATAACTTTCTCCCCTGTTCCTTTTTTCAGAATACCGTTTTTCTGTGACAACGCTGTGATATCTTTGTAACCATATTATAAATTTTTACCAATTGGCTTTCAAGTACAAAAGTACTAAAAAAGGCGATATCTGCCATTCACAGATATCGCCTTTTCCAATTATCTTTCCTATTTATTTTTCCATTTCTGATAAGGGCAATGCTGTTCTCCTACCGCCGCCCGCATCTCCACATAGCATCCACAGGCTCTGCAGCTTGCTCCTACCAGCAGATCACAGGAACGGCATACCGCAAGCCGCTTCTCGTAGATCTCCTTCGGCGTGCGCTCCCCATCAGGTATTACACTCAAAAATTTATCCAGATATACTGCCACATTCTCGGGCACTTCCACACCGAGCAGGCATCGCTTGCAAATACGCTGTTCCTCCATGTTTCCCTCACACCATATTTCTATGTATTACGCTCTTTTCAAACGCAGTTCCACGACGCTGCATGCCGGAAGCACTGCCTTCACACCATCCGCTGTCTTTTCGTAAGCGCTAAATTCCTGTTCCGTTACCTGTTCCGGTTCTGCAAATGTGTTGTATGCCCGCATTCCGCCGGTCACAACCCGTGCCTCGCAGACCTGATACTCTGCGCCTCCTGTTACCAGAGAGATTTCTACCTCCTCGCTCTGGTCTGCGCTTAAGTTGTTAACGGTGATCGTGATCACTCCATCGCCATCCTCTGATACAGATTCTGTGACATTCGGCACCATCCACTCTCCAATACCGACTTCGCCTGCTCCAAGAAGCGTGCTGTCTAACAGTGTGCCGCCCTGATGATGGCGATACATATGGAATACATGATAAGTCGGCGTCTTAATCATCGCCGCACCCTCCGTCATAATCACCGACTGCAACACATTTACCATCTGTGCCAGATTTGCCATCTTGACACGGTCGCAGTGCTTGTTGAAAATATTCAGGTTAATACCCGCCACAAGAGCATCGCGGACGGTATTCTGCTGATACAAAAATCCCGGATTTGTTCCAGGCTCCACATCAAACCAGCAGCCCCACTCATCCACGATCATTCCGATTTTTTTCTCCGGATCATACTCATCCATGATCTTGCCATGACGCTCCACCAGCGTCTCCATGTACAATGCCTTTTTCAGAGTCCGATACCATGCTTCTTCATCAAACTCTGTAGCACTTCCCTTATGCGCCCAATCGCTCTCCGGGAGCGTGTAATAATGCAGCGATAAACCATCCATATGACCATGCAGATGCTCCGGTGTATGGTCAAAACAGGTCTCCATCACGCCTTTGGTCCAGTCATAATCATCCACATTCGCGCCGCAGCATATCTTCTTTATCGGATTTTTTTCATCATAATTGCGCACATAGGTCTGATATCTGCGGTATTCGTCTGCATAATGCACCGGACGCATATTACCGCCGCATCCCCAGTTTTCATTGCCCACGCCAAAATAATCCACCTTCCACGGCTCCTCGTGACCGTTTTTCGCACGCAGATCTGCCATCGGAGATACGCCGTTAAATGTCATGTACTCCACCCATTCCGACATTTCCTGCACGGTACCGCTTCCAAGGTTGCCATTGATGTATGTCTTGCATCCAATCTGACGGCACAGCTCAAAAAATTCATGAGTTCCGAAACTGTTGTCCTCAACGACGCCGCCCCAATGCGTGTTGATCATTTTCTTGCGGCTCTCCTTCGGTCCGATTCCATCCTTCCAGTGATATTCATCGGCAAAGCAGCCCCCCGGCCAACGCAGCACCGGCACCTTTATCTCTTTTAATGCCTCGACAACATCTGTCCGCATGCCATTTACGTTCGGGATTTCGGAATTTTCTCCCACATAAAGCCCCTCGTAGATACATCTGCCAAGATGCTCTGAAAAATGTCCGTAAATCTCCGGGTTGATCGTTCCCTTTTTCTTCTGATTGTTGATAATTAATTTTGCCATTTTACCTTCTCCCTTTTATTTGTCTTCATATAAAAATACCGGGCGTCCCTCATCATCCCAGCGAACCGGCATCAAATGTGCATGTCGGTTCGGATTATACAGTGGATCGCCTTCGATTTTTGACTCTGTTCTTGCATGATACACCATTATATCATTTCCCGCTTCATCTTTGGTAAAAGAATTGTGTCCCGGACCGTAGATGCCCTTTTCCTCGCAGGTACGAAGTACCGGATAACGCTCCTTTTTCCAGGATAGAGGGTCGAGCAGATCACTGCCGCTCTCTGCCGAAAGCATTCCGACGCAGTATGCCACCCCGGTATCACTCGCCGAGTATGTCAGAAACAGTTTGTTGCCGTGACGGATGACACCCGGTCCCTCGTTTACCCAGAATCCCACGCGCTCCCAGTCATAATCCGGCGTTGTCAGCAGTACCTGAACTGTCTTTAACTTATATGGCGTCTCTAACTGCGCAATATACAGATTGGAAATCTGCTTGCCGACTCCCACCTTTTCTGCCCACACATAGTAGTATTTCCCTGCATCCTCAAACACTGTGGCATCCAGCGAAAATGCCTCGAAGGAAAACTCATCGCCCTCTGCCCTCTGCATCTTGCCCATTTCCACCCAGGGATCAGTCATCGGGTCCTGCCCCTGACACTCCAATACATACGGGCGGATCTTCCAGATATCTTCCTTTTCTCCTCCGGCAAAATATATGTACCACTTCCCCATCACATAGTGAAGTTCCGGTGCCCAGATATGCTCACTCATAGGACCGCTTGCATGCTTCGTCCAGATCGTCACCTCACTGGCGTCCGCAAGCTCTCCCAGATGCTCCGCCCGCCTTAACACGATGCGGTCATACTCCGGCACAGATGCCGTAAAATAGTAACTGCCGTCCGTATGTCTGTATACATACGGGTCTGCCCTCTGTAATATCCAAGGTTCATTAAATTTTAGCTGTCTATTCATCTTTTCATCTCTCTCGCAAGTTTTTCTCTAAATTAGTTTAGTCATATCTAAATTATAAGCAAAATCAGAAATTTTGCAAGGGGTTCTCTTGTTTTTATTTAGAATATACTATAATATTTAATATAATCATAAACATTGTGTAAAACAGGAGCCGGCAAACGCCGCTCCGGAACGGGAGTTTTCATGAATAAAAACGACTTTGCCCCAACCCCGCCAATGGGTTGGAACAGCTATGACTATTACGATACGACAGTGACAGAATCCGAGGTTCGCGCCAACGCTGACTATATGGCATCCCACTTAAAACAGTTTGGCTGGGAATATGTCGTGGTAGATATCCAATGGTACGCCCATAACGCCGGAACACGTCGGAGTGAATTTCAGTATATCCCTTTTTCCAGTCTGGAAATGGACTCCTACGGCAGGCTGCTTCCGGATCCCGCACGTTTTCCTTCTTCTTATGACAAGGCTGCTGACACTCATCCGGGCTTTGCGCCTCTGGCCGACTATGTCCACAGTCTCGGTCTGAAATTCGGCATCCACATCATGCGCGGAATTCCCCGGATTGCCGCCCATTCCCATCTTCCGGT
>CAVCFM010000163.1:0-3643 GCA_963601305.1 bacterium
ACGATGTAGAGCGTATGATGCGTGATGCGAAGATTACAGAGATCTACGAAGGAACCAGCGAGGTTCAGCGTATGGTTATCTCTGGCGCACTTTTGAAATAGCCTCAATAAAAATAATAATGAATAAGGAGTGAATATACCGTGAAGATAGTTGTATGTATTAAACAGGTACCTGATACCAAGGGCGGTGTTAAGTTTAACCCGGACGGTACATTAGACAGAGCTGCAATGCTTACCATCATGAACCCGGATGACAAAGCAGGTCTTGAGGCAGCACTTAGATTAAAAGAGCAGTATGGTGCAGAGGTTACCGTACTTACCATGGGTCTTCCAAAGGCAGACGAAGTATTGCGTGAGGCAATGGCAATGGGAGCTGACAAGGGAATTCTTGTAACAGACCGTGTATTAGGAGGAGCTGATACCTGGGCTACTTCCACCACAATTGCCGGAGCAATCCGCAATCTGGAATATGATCTGATCATCACAGGACGTCAGGCAATCGATGGAGATACCGCACAGGTAGGACCACAGATTGCAGAGCATTTAGGGCTGCCGGTTATCTCCTATGCACAGGATATCAAGGTAGAGGGAGACAGCGTTATCGTACAGCGTCAGTACGAGGACAGATATCACGAGTTAAAAGCAAAAATGCCATGCCTGATCACAGCGCTTTCCGAGCTGAATCAGCCGCGTTACATGACTCCGGGCGGAATCTTCGATGCTTACGACAAAGAAGTGACTGTATGGGGAAGAGCAGACCTTAAGGATGTAGATGATTCTGATTTAGGACTGAAAGGTTCTCCAACTAAGATTGCAAAGGCATCTGACAAAGTGCGCAAGGGCGCTGGCGAGAAGGTAAATCTCGACACAGACGAATCAGTTGCTTACTTAATCGGTAAATTCAAAGAGAAACACATTATCTAATATTAAGAAGGAAAAGTGGTGAATAAAAATGGGTTTAGAAGAATTTAAAGGAGTATTTGTCTTTGCACAGCAGGTTGACAACGTATTGGATGGCGTTGCATTCGAGTTACTTGGAAAAGGAAAAGACCTTGCAAAAGACTTAAACACAGATGTAACAGCAGTTTTAATTGGTTCCGGCGTAAAAGGTTTGGCAGATCAGCTGGCTGAGTACGGCGCTGACAAAGTAATTCTTGTAGATGATCCGGAATTAAAAGACTACAGAACAGAGCCGTATGCACATGCATTAGCATCTGTCATCAACAAATACAAACCGGAGATTATGCTGGTAGGTGCAACCGCAATCGGTCGTGATCTTGGTCCTACCGTTTCTGCCCGTGTAAAAACCGGTCTTACCGCAGATTGTACCGTACTTGAGATTGGAGATTTCCCTCTCAATGCAGCACCGGGACAGGAGCAGCTGCATAACCAGCTTCTGATGACACGTCCTGCATTCGGTGGTAACACAATTGCAACGATCGCTTGCCCATACAACCGTCCACAGATGGCAACGGTTCGTCCGGGTGTTATGCAGAAGATTGCGCCAATCGCAGGTGCAAAAGCAAACGTAGAAGAGTTCAATCCAGGATTTACACCGGATAACCGCTATGTTGAGATTTTAAATGTCGTAAAGGCAGTTAAGAATACAGCAAACATCATGGATGCAAAAGTATTGGTATCCGGCGGACGTGGCGTAGGTTCCAAGGAGAACTTCAAGCTGTTAGAGGATCTTGCAGAAGTTATGCACGGTACCGTAAGCTGCTCACGTGCAGTTGTTGAGAATGGCTGGCTTCCTGTAGATTTACAGGTTGGACAGACAGGTAAGACAGTTCGTCCACAGATTTACTTCGCAATCGGTATTTCCGGTGCTATCCAGCACGTTGCAGGTATGGAAGATTCTGACCTGATCATCGCGATCAACAAAGATGAAGATGCTCCAATCTTCGATGTAGCTGATTACGGACTGGTTGGCGATCTGAACAAGATCGTTCCGGCACTGACCGCAGCATTAAAGGCAGAGATGAAATAAATAATTTTCCTGCGTGATTATTACATGAAGATGCAGTACAGATAAATGTAAATTTATCTGTACTGCAATTTTATTTTGCGTTAAAATAGGTGCGATGTAATAAGAGAGAAAGCAGTGATAAGAAATGTTATTTGAAAAAGCAGACTTAAGAAAATTGATCATTCCATTGATCTTAGAGCAGACGCTTGCGATCACCGTGGGTATGGCGGACACGATGATGATATCCTCAGTAGGGGAGGCAGCCGTATCCGGCGTGTCGTTAGTGGACATGTTCAACAACCTGATCAACAGTATTTTAGCGGCGCTTGCCACCGGTGGTGCAGTGGTGACGGCACAGTTTATCGGCGCGGGCAACCGGGATCAGGCATGCCGTTCCGCCAAACAGTTATTATACAGCGTGGCGGTATTTACGGTGGCAGTTTCAGCGCTGGTCATGATTTTTCACAGACCGCTATTGCGTTTGTTTTTCGGACAGATAGAGGAGGATGTCATGCAGAATGCCATCACATATCTGCTGATATCAGCGGTGTCCTACCTGTTTTTGGCAATCTATAATTCCAGTGCTGCGCTGTTCCGTTCCATGGGAAATTCGCAGATTACGTTAAAAGTATCGATATTAATGAATATCATTAATATCAGCGGCAATGCCGTCTGTGTATACGGATTGAAACTTGGCGTGGCAGGAGTTGCCATTCCGTCGCTGGTGTCAAGAGCGGTGGCAGGAGCGGTGCTTTGCATGCTGTTGCGCAATCCGAAGAATACCGTGTACCTGATGAAGGGTAAGTTCCACTTTGAGCCGAAGGTGGTAAAACGCATTCTGATGATCGGAATTCCCAATGGCATCGAAAATGGACTTTTTCAGCTGGGCAGGGTGCTTGTGGTAAGCATCATAGCTGGATTTGGCACGGTGCAGATTGCGGCAAACGGAGTGGCGAACAGCCTGGATGGTATGGGAACGATCGTCGGTCAGGCGATGAGCCTTGCGATGATAACGGTTATCGGACAGTGTGTGGGCGCTGGGGACGAGCGGCAGGTGCGCTACTATACAAAGCGGCTGCTGGGGATGACCTATCTTTTTACAGCCATTGTCAACAGCATCATATTGCTGTCACTGCCGTGGACCTTATCGCTCTATGGACTTAGCGCGGAGACGACAGAGCTCTCCTACATACTGGTCATGATCCATAACGGAGTGGCGATATTCTTATGGCCGGCATCGTTTGTGCTGCCGAATATGTTAAGGGCATGTAACGATGTAAAATACACGATGGTTGTCGCCATTTTCTCCATGATCGCATTCCGTATCCTCGGAAGTTATGTCATCGGAGTGGGAATGGGTTATAAGGCAATCGGCGTGTGGATCGCCATGGTGTTTGACTGGATATTCCGCGTCATCATGTTTGGGGGAAGATATCTGCGGGGAACCTGGCGCACTTACGCCGGACTTGATACGGCGAAGCGCGCATGATTGTATTGGGTATAGAACTTGCGAAATACCATGCGCGGTGCTATACTCATAAAATGGTATCAGTGGTATGATCCTGATGCAAAAAGTAAAGAAAAGAGGAAAAGACCAATGAAGAACAAGACATTCTCCACAAAGTATCTTGTGGAACTGGCACTTTTAGTTGCCATTGTATTACTCATGGCTTTT
>CAVCFM010000164.1:0-3210 GCA_963601305.1 bacterium
ATAATCTGCCGTAGTTATTTATTTCAAATAAAAATAATTTAAGAATAAATAAAATAAACTCGACATGAAAAAATGGGTATTGTATATTATCTACATAAGGGGCGGAAAAACAAATAAATAAATTGTCAAAATAACCAATAAGCCCAGCGGATGACAGATGTTTGTCGGATGCCCCTGGAATTTTAGCAACTCAATAAGCTAAGGTTAAGGAGGAGAAGGATATGAAGAGGAAACTAATTAGTGCACTGATGTGCGCAACAATGGCTTTTTCATTGGCTGCGGGGTGTGGTTCCTCAGATGCAGAAACTGTATCAGAGGATACGACCGAGGAGGCAGAAGAGGTGGAAGCTGTTACCAATACGTATGGAGATGCAGGTGGTACACATCTTGAGATGTGGACATTCGTTGAACTTCATGGCGCCCATTATGGAAAGATGGCTGAGATATGGAATGAAGAACACCCGGATCAGACGATTGAGATCACATGTACGACATATCCGTATAGTGACATGCACACCAAACTGCTCACCTCTCTTCAGGCAGGAACCGGTGCGCCGGATATCTGTGATGTAGAGGTTGGACAGTTCCCGAACGTGGTTGCGGGGCTTGACGAGTGGCTCGTTCCGCTGGACGATTACGCAGAACAGTATATGGACACAATGGTCCAGGCACGTATGGATACATATGCCGGAGAGGACGGACATTATTACGGAGCGCCTTATCACGTAGGAGCAACGGTCATGTATTACAATGTTGCTGCGATGGCAGAGGCAATGGGAATTTCAGAGGATGAGGTGACTGCTAAGATTGATGCGGTTGTCACATGGGAGGACTACGAGGCGCTGGGCAATGAGTACGTCGAGGCAATCGGCGAAGATGGCAAGTATTTCACATCAGTAGATACAGGGGGTACAGACTGGTTGTGGATTGTGATGGCAGAGTACGGGGAAGATTGGACGGGAGGATTTGATGATCCTGCAAATGTCCAGCTCGAATCTGTTCAGACGATGCTTGAGATGCAACAGAAATGGCTGGCGACAGGATTTGCTGAGGTGTCTCCGGATGGACACGTAGATCTGGAGGCAGGCTTCCAGAATATTCTGGATCATAACATTGTTTCTTTCCCGAAGGCATTGTGGTATATGAGCCGATTCACAAATTACATGCCTGAGGAAAGCGGTAACTGGTACATAGCAAAGTGCCCGGTGTTTGAGGAAGGGCAGAAATGCTCAGTGGGTATCGGCGGTACAGGTACTGTTGTCACACAGCAGTCTGAAAATGCAGAGCTTGCAGCAGAGTTCCTCTGCTGGGCAAAGATGTCAGAAGAAGGTGAAAAGAACATCTGGGATACATTAGGATTTGATGTATGTAACACGGCTTGCTGGACAGATGACTCTTTTGCACATGATGACAGCAATCAGTATAATGCATATTTCAGAAATTATCCGTATGACGTATTGAATGAGATCGGTATGGATAATATCGGTAAAATCTCTGTGGTGGCGATCAGCCCGGCGATTAATGAGTATGTATGCAATACGACATTGAATGAAGTCCTTGAGGATAACATGGATGTATCGGAGGCTCTTCAGGAGTTACAGGATGCAGTGGATCTGGAACAGTAGGACATAAGAGTTTGGCGATGGGGATGTCCGGGGATATTTCTCTGTGACATCCCCATTGTATTGACGGAAAGCGGGGGTTGGTTTGAAGATTAAAAAGTTTTTGTATTCGCAAAAAGTGGCACCATATGTTTTTGTTGTGCCGTTTATATTGAGTTTTGGATTTTTCTGGGTATATCCGTTATTTTCTTCTGTTGCAATGAGCTTTCAGAAAATCGGGGCGATCAAATCAGAATGGATTGGAATAGTCAACTATCAGAAGCTGTTAAAGGATACGGTATTCCATACAGCGGTGTTAAACAGTGCGAAATATATGCTGCTCACGCTGGTGTTGCTGATACCATTTCCGATGCTTTTTGCAGTGCTTATGGACAGCCGGCTCGTGAAGGCAAAGGGAGTGTGGAAGGCTGTTTTATATATGCCGGCACTTACGTCCGTTGTTATTTCCGGAACACTGTTCCGCCTGATGTTCACAGAATATCCGACCGGGCAGATGAACCTGATCACAGCGGCACTTGGTCTTGGTACCTATAAATGGCTTAAGATGGGATGGTCCGCTATGGCGGCACTGCTGGTGGTAGCGTGCTGGAGATGGACGGGAGTAAATATGCTTTATTTTTTGTCGGGTCTTAAGAGCATTGATTCTTCCCTCTATGAAGCGGCAGAGATCGATGGTGCATCTGCATGGCAGAAATTCGGATATGTGACGCTGCCGCTGTTAAAGCCGACAACGGTATATGTGCTCACAATTTCTATTTATGCAGGTCTTGCAATGTTCCTGGAATCCTACATGTTGTGGGCAGGCAACAACTCGCCGAACAACATTGGCCTGACGATTGTTGGATATCTGTATAAACGCGGTATTGAAAAGAATGATATGGGATATGCATGTGCAGTTGGAGTGGTGCTTCTTGTCATTGCACTTGTGATTAATGTTGCGCAGCTTATTTTAAATGGCACATTTAAGAATGAGGAGAAATGAGATGGCAGATGAAAAAAAGAAACGGGGCAATAAAAGCCCTAAGAGCGGCAGCTCGAAACGCACGGTGGGCACAATCCTTAGCACTGGATTTTTTGCGGTTTTAAGCCTGATCATCATCTTTCCGGTCTTCGCGGGACTTCTGGCATCTTTCCGGCCAGGAACGGAACTGATCCGCCGGGGACTGTCGATCGACTTTGATATCAGCACGATGAATCTTGACAATTACAAATATTTATTTTCAGGAAATGCAGACAGCCAGAAGTACTTTATGTGGTATAAAAATTCTTTGATCATCACGGTCGTGTCGGTGGTGCTGACCTTGTTTGTCTGCTATTTTGTGGCATATGGACTGACGATGTATAATTTCAAACTGAAAAATCTTCTGTTTTTCCTTGTGATAGCGACAATGATGGTTCCGTTTGAAATTCTGATGCTTCCATTATATAAAGAAATTATTGCACTCAATCTGATCGATTCCTATGTGGGAGTTATCATTACGGGAATATGCAATGCGTCCACGATTTTTTTCTTCCGGCAGTATCTGTCAGGGCTGCCGAAGGATCTGCTTGACGCGGCACGCATTGATGGCGCGACGGAGTATGGGAT
>CAVCFM010000165.1:0-2494 GCA_963601305.1 bacterium
CATAGTAATAGAAAAGAACATATTTACATAACGCAAAAAAGTTCCGTATCGTTTTGATATGGAACTTTTTTTGTGTATATTTAACGGGTGTCGAAAGTTGTTGATAAAAAAACACTAATAACTAATTTGACATAGAATAAGAAGTTAGTGTAGACTAATACAGCTACAAAGAAGTTGGAAGTGGAGAATACATGGGAAATAGAAAATATGCGGTCGGATGGAGAGGCTTTGCTGTGGCAATCATGCTTTTAGTGGGAGGCTGCGGCAATGGGAATGCTGGTAACAGGGCAATAGAGCAGCCGGCAGCACCGGAGGAAACCATACGGACAACAGAGGCGCCGGCATATGCACAGGATACAGAGAACACAGAGGCAAGCCGAGACATATTTGCAATGGATACATATATGACGGTAACTGCCTATGGACAGAGAGCAAAAGAAGCCGTGGATCTGGCGGCGGCTGAGATAGAGAGGCTTGATTCGGTTTTGTCGACAGGGGACGAGAACAGTGAGATATACCAGATCAATCAGGAGGGCGGCGGAGTAGTGTCAAAAGATGTGGCTTATCTGATAGAGCGCTCACTGGAATTGTATGAGACAACGGGAGGCGCATTTGATATTGCGATATACCCGGTTATGAAAGCCTGGGGATTTACTGACCAGAATTACAGAGTACCATCCGGGAACGAGCTTAGCAGTCTGCTTGCACTTGCAGACGCCGGCAAAATAGAATATGACAAACAGACGTCGGAGGTCACTTTTGATGAAGAGGGTATGCAGATCGATCTGGGCGGGATAGCGAAAGGCTATACCTCCGGACGCATCATGGATATTTTTAAGGAATATGATGTGACGAGTGGTCTGGTCAATCTTGGCGGAAATGTGCAGGCATACGGAGCAAAGCCAGACGGCAGCAGATGGCGGGTCGCAATACAGGATCCGGAGGATGAGGACAGCTATATTGGAATATTGTCAATAGAAGACGCTGCGGTAATTACATCAGGGGGCTATGAGCGTTATTTTGAACAGGATGGGAAAAACTACCATCATATCATAGATCCGCAGACCGGTTATCCGGCAGAGAATGGTCTGATTTCAGCAACTATCGTAAGCACAGACGGCACACTGGCGGATGGCTTGTCAACGTCTATGTTCATTATGGGATTAGAACAGGCTGAGAAGTACTGGAAAGAACATAGCGATGAATTTGATATGATCCTAATGACGGATGACAGGAAACTGTATGTCACAGAAGGAATTGAGGGGGATTTCCAGACAGACAGTGAGGTAAACATTATAAAAGGGAACGGGTGAGTATGGAAAATATCCGAAAAAACTTGACGGGAATGGCAGCACTTCTGGCAGTGGTGCTTCTGGCAGTTGCAGTGTCAGAAACCTTAAGTGGCTATACGGAGCCGGTATATGGAGATATTGCAGAGGAACAGACACAGGAAAAAGAAAATGAGACTAAGCGGGCAGCGGAAAGGATATCTGAGCTGATAGAAGAGACTGAGACGGAAACGGAAGTTGTTTCAAAGGGGACATTTGCAGTCAAAGACGGTGTGTACGAGGGAAGTGCAAAAGGATTTGCAGGAATGATAAAAGTAGCTGTCTCAGTAAAAAATGGGACGATCACAGCAATCAAAGTGTTGAGCAACTCGGATGATGCAGCATTTTTTGAACGGGCGAAGGAAGGAGTGATAAACAGCATTCTTGCAAAGCAGAGTACATCGGTGGATGTAGTATCGGGAGCAACCTACAGTTCAAAAGGAATTATCAATGCGGTAAAGGCTGCGCTTTCTACAGAGGAGACGGAAGATACAGAGAAGATTGCCGTCGGAAAAGGGGATTTTGCGCTGGAAGACGGTTATTATGAAGGCAGTGGGACTGGATTTGCAGGTAAGATCAAGCTTTTTATCGAGATCAAGGACAAGTCGATCGCCGGAATTTATGTGGTAAAAAGTTCGGATGATGCAGCTTTTTTTGAACGGGCAAAGGAAGGCATTGTAGCAGAAATTTTAGAGAAACAGACCACGGAAGTGGATGTGGTAAGCGGTGCGACCTACAGCTCGAATGGAATTATCGAGGCTGTAAGTAAAGCGCTTGCGGGGATTACAGACGATGAGACATACACGGTTGGCAAGGGGTATTTTAAGGCTGCGGATGGCACGTATGAGGGGAGCGCAGACGGATATTCTGGAACGATTACCGTATCAGTAAAGGTGGAAGACCACACGATTACGGCAATTGACATTGTAAGCCAGTCAGATACAGCCTCCTATTTTGAAAAGGGTAAGGCAGTTATAAAGACGATTCTTGCATCACAGAATTTGTATGTGGATACGGTGTCGGGGGCAACCTACAGTTCTGAGGGGATCATTAATGCGGTAAAAAATGCACTCGGCTTAGATGGGATAGAAGAAGATGAGGATGCGGCAAAGGGCAGTTTTTCTCTGGAGAACGGTACATATGAGGGAAGCGGGGAAGGCTACAAG
>CAVCFM010000166.1:0-2297 GCA_963601305.1 bacterium
GCGGTCTTATGAATACAAAAGTGCTTGGTGTTAATATTAAGACATTGCTTTACCAGGTACCGGGCGGTATGTTATCCAACATGGTGTCTCAGTTAAAAGAGCAGCATGCAGAAGATAAATACGAGGAAGTATTAAAGGAGATCCCAAGAGTGCGTAAAGACCTTGGTGAGCCGCCACTTGTAACACCGTCATCCCAGATCGTCGGTACACAGGCAGTATTTAATGTCTTGATGGGCGAGCGCTACAAAGTCGCAACCAAAGAGACCAAGGATGTATTACTTGGAAAATACGGTCAGACTGTAAAACCGTTCAATCCGGAAGTGGTAGACAAGGTACTTGGCGAGGACAAGAAGAATGCAATCACATGCAGATATGCAGACTTACTTGAGCCAGAATTAGACAAGATTGAAGCAGAGATGAAACAGTGGAAACAGCAGGATGAGGATGTACTTACCTACGCATTGTTCCCACAGGTAGCAACTGACTTCTTCAAATATCGTGAGGCACAGCAGAAAAAGGTAGATGCAACTGTTGCAGATACCAAGAACGGTGCATATCCGGTATAATAGCGTGACAAAATAAGGATGCAGACTTGCATCCTTATTTTTGCTTTATAGGGAATAACATGTTGGGACGAGGAGTGGCTCTTTGTTCTTACATAATATTATCTTATTCTTGCACAATTTTTGGATATGACTGCCAATGCAATATACATGATGCAAATTTTATGCTAGAATATCAGACATACAGAGATTGTAGATAAAAGAGATAACAGGAGGTAATAGATATGGCAGAGTTTGTAACATTGTCCCCGGACAAGTTAAAGACATTGCGTGAAGTAAACCCGAGACTGATGTCTTACAATGTAGAGTTTGCAGAGGTAACCGGAGGAACATTCTGGAAGGCATACACACCGGAACAGGTTGCTGGAACCGAAGAGTTTAAGGTAGAGCCGAGTTCTGAGGGGATCGAGGCAATGTATAAGGATCTGATGCAGGTATACAAGCCAATCGATCTGTACAATGAGAAACTGCGCAGCCTGGCAAAAGAGTTAGGTACTGCGTGGGTACGTGTCTCAGGTACCTGGGCAACAAAGACTTACTATGATTTTGATGGAACGACCAACGGTAAAGTGCCGGAGGGATATCTGAATGTGCTGACAAAAGAGCAGTGGATTGGTGTGCTTGATTTTGTTAAGGCAATCGATGCAAAATTAATGATCTCCGTTGCAAACTGCCCGGGACTTCACTCTGCGGATGAACCGTGGAATCCGAGTGAGGCGGAGAAAATCTTTGGATTGAGCAAGGAATATGGTGTTCCGATCGATGGCGCCGAGTTCGCAAATGAGCCGAATATGTTGGAGGAGACTGGATTCCCGAAGGGATATACAGCAGCTGATTATCGCCGCGACCAGGATCTGTTCTTCCAGTGGCTGCGTGCCAATTATCCGGAGTGCATCTGCATCGGACCAAGCAGTGTCGGAGACGGTCTTAGCTTCGGTGGAAATGATAATAAGAGCGGTGGTATTGAGCAGCTGGTTGGAACGAACTGCAGCACAGCAGAGCTGTTAGAGGGGACGAAGGAGCCGCTCGATGTATTCAGCTATCATTATTACAACGGTGTGTCCGAGCGTCTGGCATCCGTGATGCCGAGCGCACATTGGCTGGCAGAGAGCGCCAATACTGAGGAGTATTTAGACGTCGCATTGAACTGTGCACGCACTTATGTGCCAATCCGTGACAAGTATGCTCCGGGCACCGAGATGTGGGTGACAGAGTCCGGTGATGCCGGCGGCGGTGGAGATACCTGGGCATCTACTTATCTGGATGTGTTCCGTACGTTAAATGAGCTGGCAGGATTTGCGACGATCACCGACGGTGTCATCTTCCACAATACACTGGCTTCCTCCGATTACGGATTTTTGGCACGCGAGGTATTTGACCCACGTCCGAATTATTTTGCAGTATTACTGTGGAACCGCCTGATGGGAACAACCGTTTACGACACAGCAGAGCCAATCCGCGAGGGAGCGCATGTGTTTGCACATTCCCGCAAGGATGGAAAAGATGGCGTTGTATATCTGGTCATCAACAACTCTCTGACCGAGACAACAACCGTGGAACTCCCGAAGGATGCAATGCGCTATACCTTGGCAGGCGAGAACGGCAACGTGCGTGCGACGGTTATGACGTTAAACGATAAGCCACTTGTATTAGGTGCGAACAATACATTGCCTGAACTTGCACCGGTTGCACAGAAAGCCGGAAGAGTAGAGCTTGCACCGGCAACATGCACAT
>CAVCFM010000166.1:2307-2674 GCA_963601305.1 bacterium
ACATTCTTTGTCATCTAACAAAATACAGTGAATCGAAGAAAACGGCAGGGAGAAAATCCCTGCCGTTTGTGCGTTAAAATTCACATTTGGATTGAATTTGAATTTTATATGAAAAGATTGCAATTTTAAGGAATTCCATATAGAATAAGATGGAAATGCATAATAATACGATTTAAGGAAGAGAGAGTATGAGGTCAATCACAATCGGAAAGAAAAGTATTACAGTCAAAGAGGAATGGAAGATTGCAGTTCTTGCAACCTGGATTATTGGGTTGTTTGCGCACGCATATCGTTTTTTTAATTTCCTGCTGACATGGGACAGTCTTTATAATATATATGGTGTCGGTTCTACCTACAGTCTGGGGCG
>CAVCFM010000167.1:0-6743 GCA_963601305.1 bacterium
CATCTACAGGCGTTACCGCAATGATGCATTGGTGCTCCCGGCACTGGCGTTGGCAGAACTTTTTGCAAAATGTAATTTCCATTATTTTATCTATGCGACCGGTGTGGCGGTAATGGCATTGACGGCGCTTTATTTTCTGATATTGGCATTAAATGAAAAAAAGCCGCTGTTTTTATCTCTGTCGGTATTCTTTCTGGTGATGGCGACATTGTGCAAGGTGTCGTCGATCGTGCAGTTTGCTGTGTTTGCAGTTTTATTTTATGATCTGTATCAAAAGAGAGACTGGAAATACTTCTGGAAACAGATTTTGTACTGCGTGCTGGGACTTGTGGCAGGTATTCTGGCAGCGCTGGCATTGATACGGGCAACCTGTGGATTACAGGCATATGGAGAAATGCTGGTTGAAATGTTCTTGTATGCCGGAAATTCCCAGGATGGCCACACACTTGGCAATATGCTGCTCAGCAATGTGAAAGGGGCACTGCGCGGTGTGGCGCTTCTGGCAGCGCTGTATGTCGTGTACCTTATCCCGAAGAAGCTGCCGGGCGTGCGTAAGATATTCCGGTATGGTGTTCCGGTTCTGATTCTGCTCTTTTTGATTGGCGGCATCGCAGGGCTCGGGAAGATGCCTGGTTTTTCCGTTTTATATACAGTGATTTTTGACTATCTGAATGCGCTGGGTGTTGTGGTTGCTTTGATCTATATCTGCACATTTTTAATCGTGACAGATAAAGCATATTCAGCGGAATTCAAAAATCTGGCGCTGTGTGCAGGTGTGCTGACACTTTTAATGCCGATAGGCTCCAATACAGGAATCCAGCATGTGTGTAATGAAATCTTTTTCGCGCTTCCGTTTATCGTGATCTACCTCGGAGATCGATTGCGTGGCAGCGCATATTTTTCCGAATTGCCGTACAGAAACGAAACGGGTGGAACAGGTTCGTGGAAACGTATGATCCCGACTACGGGGGTGACACTTGCCCTGATAACCCTGATATGGTGTGTCGGCTTGGCAGGATATCAGAGCCTGTACCTGACAAGAGCATATCATACTGCATCAAAAACAACGCAGATAAAGCAGTTTGAACTGCCGGAACTTCGGCTTATGAGTTATGAGCAGGATATGGTAGACGAGCTTGAGGATATAACCGGATTTTTAAAACAATATGAGGGCGGGGAGCGCAAACTGCTGGTGGCAGGCGCTGCACCTATTTTGAATTATCTGTCCGGAATCGCACCGTTCAATGGAGGATGTGGTGGATGGATCGAGACAGAATTCATCACATACGAAAAAATTAAGGATCAGCTTGAGAACCCGGAAATAAACCCGATCGTGGTATTCTGCAGAACGGCGCTTGCCGAGGATAACCCGAAGATCCAGCTTGTGGTGGATTTTGTGGATGCAAATGCCTATGAGCAGGTCTATGAGACGGATGAGTACATCGTAGTTGTTCCGGTTGGCAAATAAAATACGGGGAGGCATTGGACAATCATTGTTCAATGCCTTGTTTTTGAAAAAGAGGATGGTTTGGGATTATGGAGGATAAGGACAGACGGGCGTTAGACCTTGCGGTTGGAGCCGGGAGACTGCTCCTAGAGAGCGGTGCGGAGATTTCCAGAGTGGAGGATACGATGCACCGGATCACATCATATTACGGAATACCGGACAGTGAGCAGTATGTGTGCAGCAATACGATTATTCAGACAGCGATTAACGGGAAAAAACAGATGTATGCAAAGGTAAACCACGTGCCACTTTCGGGGGTGCAGTTAGACAAAGTAGATGCGGTAAACCAGCTTTCGAGAGAGATCGTGCAGGGAAAATGGCCGTTAGAAGGCGCAGAACAGGAGTTGGAGCGCATTAAAAAGCTGCCGGGCAAATCGCTGTTTAGCCAGCTCGCAGGCGGAGCCATCGGTTCGGCGGGATTCTGCTATCTGTTTGACGGAACGCTGATCGATTGCGTGGCAGCATTTTGGGCAGGGCTGGTTTTGTGCATTTTCCTTGCACTGATTGAACGGAGGCAGAAGAAGACAGCCAAGCTCCTTGTGAACATTGCGGGTGCGTTTATCGGGACCAGCGTTGGGATCGGACTCTGGATGATGGGGGTAGGTGTGCGGTATTCCTCGATCGTGGCAGGAACGGTGATGCCGCTTTTGCCGGGAGTTCCGTTTGTGAATGCCATACGTGATTTTGCCAACGGCGATTACCTGTCGGGGACAGTCCGGTTTATTGATGCGGCACTTGTAACATTTGGAATTGCCATGGGTGTGGGTGCTTTCTTTATATTATACAGTCAGGTGGGAGGAACCATACAGCTATGATAACAGAAGCGTTTATGCAGTTTATAGCGGCGACGATCGGCACGTTCGGATTTTCCGTGCTGTTCCGTGTGCCGAGAAAATATTATCTGGATTGCAGCCTGATCGGTGGAGCCGGATGGCTGGTCTGCTGGACACTTGACAACGGGGTGCATACGTGGACCTTCCTGGCGACATTGCTGGCAACACTGTTTGTGACGCTGGCTTCAAGGCTGTGGGCGGCGAAGCGAAAAAGTCCGGCGACTATGTTTTTACTGCCGGCTATTTTCCCACTGGTGCCGGGAGTCGGTATCTATAAGACCGTGTATTATCTGATCATGGATGAGATGGAACTCGGTGTGGAAAACGGAAGAGCGGCTTTTGCTGCGGCTGTGGCGATCGTCATCGGGATCATGTGTGCGTATGAGGTGCCACAGCGGGATATTAACAAAATCTTTTCTTTTTTTGCTAAGGAAAAATAAAAACCATCCGATATAAAACTTATAAGAAAGCTATTTCGTGCAACGTGAAAGGAGATGCCATTATGAGGATAGAAGCTTATAACCAGGTGGCACAGATATATAACACTAACAAGATCACAGAGACATCTAAGACAGAGAAGGCTGCTGCAGGCCGTGATGAAGTGCAGATCTCATCCATCGGTCGTGACTATCAGATCGCAAAGCAGGCAGTGGCAGAAGCTTCTGATATCAGAGAAGACAAGGTCGCAGAGGTCGCAGCAAAAGTGAATTCCGGCAACTATAATGTAAGTGCCGGCGATTTTGCAAGCAAATTATTAGAGAGATACAATTCATTAACAATCTAAGAAATGAGGGCTTATTGTGGCTAGTTTGATGGAAGAACTTTTGGATGTTTTAGGAGAGGAAGAAAAGCAGTATGAGACGTTGATCGAGCTTGGCGGCGTCAAGCGGGATGCGGTGGTCAATTCTGACATCAATGTGCTCGGTGATGTGACGACGAAGGAACAGGATGCAGCGAGTGCACTGTTGAACCTCTCGAACAAGCGGACACAGATACTTGTGGATATGGCAACTGTTTTAGGCAAGGATCCACAGGACATGACGATTAATAAGATGGTGGAATATCTGTCTAACCAGCCGAAGGAACAGGAACTTTTAGCAAAACGGCGCGACCGTCTGTTAGAGGTTGGAACACAGATGCAGATATTGAACCGGCAGAATGAAGCCCTATTAAAACAGGCATTGGAGATGGTAGAGTTTGACCTTACGCTGCTTCGGAGCATGCGGCAGGCACCGGAAACTGCCAATTATAATAAGAATGCGTATAATACAGGAGATCTGCTTGGCGGCGGAGGATTTGATGCCAAGCAGTAAGAGGTCAGGAGGAAACTACCATGGCAAATAGTTTTGGAAGTTTATATATAGGCGTATCTGGATTAAAAACCAGCCAGAACGCGTTGAACGTTGTAGCCAACAACTTGGCAAACATTGACACAACCGGTTATGTGCGCCAGCAGGTGCTTAATGCAGACCGGGATTATGTGAGCCTTCAGAAAAATTCTGCGATCAGTAAACAGCAGTCAGGTCTGGGTGTATTAATCGGAGATGTCGTTCATACAAGAGATATATTCTTAGACAGGTCATATCGTACCGAGAATTCCAGACAGGCATTTTATCAGGCAAGTTATGATGCAGCATACGAGGTTGAGACTTATTTCCAGGAGATGGAGGGACAGGAATTCCAGGAGGCACTGGAGGATTTCTGGGAGTCATTTCAGGAGCTTTACAAAGCCCCGGATGACAGTGTGTATCAGAATCTGGTGATCCAGAAGGCTTCTCTGTTTTTGAGCAGAGCATCCGCAGTCTATTCCGGTCTGCAAAGCTACCAGTACAATATCAATACGCAGATCCGTGACGATGTCGATAAGATCAACTCTCTCGGTAAGACGATCAACCAGCTGAATATGGAGATCCAGAAGATTGAGGCAGGCGGCACTGAGACAGCTATGACACAGCGTGATGCCAGAGATCTGGCGTTAGATGAACTTTCCTCACTGGTGGATATTGAATATCATGAGACTTCCGACGGAGTTGTAAAAGTCAGTGTGGAAGGCGTGCAGTTTGTCGATGAGACGAATTATTACGAGATGGCAATGAAGACGGATAAGGTGACCGGCTTTGTGACACCGTACTGGCCGCAGCTGTCGAACCTTACCAGCGGCAATTATGTCAATGTGTTTGATTTTTCACAGGATATTTCCACTGAGAATAAGAACGACATGGGTGAGTTAAAAGCGTTGATACTGGCGCGTGGTGATTATGTTGCTTCCTACGGAGACGTGGAGGGACTGGACAAGGATACTTACAATGATACCACAGGCATGTCAGTCATGCTCACTGCGGAAGCACAGTTAGACCAGATGATACATCAGATGGTAACGGCGATCAATGATCTGCTTGCGCCAAACGTAGCTGCGGGTGATACCATAGAGAGTCTCGCAGGGACAGGGACCACCAGCATTACGGTAACACTGGCGGATGGCACGACACAGGAGATTACTTCTGACACACTGATTTTGGATGCGGATAACTGTTATGTGGGTTCTGATAAGGAACTGCCACCGCGTGAATTGTTCACACGTATCGGCACAGACCGCTATACAGAGGCGACTTACACAGATGCAAACGGTGATGAACATACCATTTATATCTACAACGAAGAGGATGCTTCTGACAGTTCCAAGCAGTATACATTAGCAAGTCTTGAGATCAATGAAGACCTTTTGAATCAGGAGACATTACTCCCATACCTGAATGTCAATAATTATAATGTGGGATATGACCTGGCAGCTTCGCTGGCAGATCTGTGGGAGAATTCATCCGTTTATTTGAGCCCGAATGACACAAAGCCGTGTACATTCAAAGAATACTATGAGTCGATGATCGGTGACCTGGCGACAACCGGCAATGTCTACAATTCGATCGCTACAAGCCTTTCGGCAACCGTATTGTCGGTGGATAATCAGAGACAGGAAGTCATCGGCGTATCTTCCGATGAAGAATTAACTTACATGATAAAATTCCAGAATGCATACAATGCATCCAGCCGTTTTATCAACGTAATCGATGAGATGATCGAGCATTTGATTACGCAGCTTGGATAAAAGACAGAACGATTGAGAAAGAGGTGTTTACATGCCGTCAACATTTTTTGGATTAACAGTTGCATCATCCGGATTAAGTGCATATCAGATTGCACTTAACACAACTGCAAATAACATATCAAACGTCCAGACGACCGGATATTCCAGACAGCAGACGAACCGCGTGGCATCCAATGCACTCCGCGTGTATGCCAAGTACGGATGTGTGGGAACCGGTGTTACGACAACGTCTATCACACAGGTGCGCAATCAGTATTATGATACCAAGTACTGGTCAAACCAGTCTTCGGTAGGACTCTATTCGACAAGGCTGAACTACCTTCAGCAGATAGAGAATTATTTTATTGATGATGATACATCCAAGGGATTTTCCACAATATTGAACAACATGTTCAATGCGTTGGATACCTTGAAGAACAGTGCGTCAGATGTCAATGTCAGACAGCAGTTCATCGGAACCGCACAGAACTTTGCGACTTACTTCAACAGTGTGTCCACGGGACTGAGCGAGATCCAGAGCAGCACAAACGACGAGATCAAGTCCACGGTTGCCAATATCAATGCGATCGCTGAGAAGATCGCGATTTTAAATAAGCAGATTAACGTCATCGAGGTTCAGGGCGGATACGCCAATGAGCTGCGCGATGAGCGGGCACTTCTGATCGATGAATTATCAGAGATCGTGCCAACAGAATGTACGGAGTCAGCTGTTACGAACACGAACAACCCGGATATGGAGACAGGCGGCACTTATTTCGTTGTAAAAATCGGCGGACAGACCCTGGTAGATACCTATGATTACAATACATTGGATTGCGTTGCGCGTGACTATAAGGTAAACCAGACGGATGTGGACGGACTTTACGACATCAAATGGTCAAAGACCGGCAATACATTCGCAGCAGGCGCAAGCTATATGTCCGGTTCCTTAAAGGCATTGTTTGATATCCGTGACGGTAACAATGCAGAGAACTTTGGCGGAACCGTGAGTGTGCAGGATTCCTACACCTTGAAGATCACGAATCCGTCCATCACTTCCGTGGAGGCAATGAATATGCCGGAAAATGGTGTGCTCACCATCAACGGAAGGGATTATACCTACACAGGATTCAGTTTTACCTATGCAAAAGATGCAAACGGTGACGATACTGATGTGATCGAGTCCTACACATTTACACTGGAAGAGGGACTTAACAGCAACGACAAGGCGAGAGTGGATGGTAAGACCGCCAAGATCGGTGCTTCCGTGGATTCGATGGGTATTCCGTATTATATGTCACAGATGAACCAGTTCCTGCGC
>CAVCFM010000168.1:0-1627 GCA_963601305.1 bacterium
ACATCCTGGTGCATTACAAAGTATTGTTGGATGATAACTGCAAAATCATCGTTTCCACGGATGGCAGCTATGTGGATGTAGATAAATGGCATCCGCGAACGGAAGTAACAATAACGGAGCTGGAAACGGGGTGATGACTTGGCAGATGGAAAAAGTAGCTTTCTTCTGTATACAGAGTATTTGCGACACATACAGAAATTGAGCATGGAGCAGCGCGGAGAGTTATTTACTGCAATTCTGTGCTATGCAGCGGGGGAATCGGTACCAGAACTTGATCCGGTGACAGATATGATTTTCGGAGTGATCCAAGAGAGAATAGATCGTGACACAGCCCTTTATCTGGAAAAGGTTGAAAAACGCAGAGAAGCCGGGAAACTTGGTGGCAGACCGAAAGCAAATGGTTTTTCTGAAAAGCAAGAGAAAGCAAAAAAAGCAAATGGTTTTTCTGAAAAGCAAAATAACCCTGATAGTGATAATGATACTGATAATGTAACTGTTAATAATAAAAATACTTTGGCGGATGCCAAAGCGATGTTTGAACGTTTGTGGAAGATGTATCCGAACAAAAAAGGTAAAGGACAGGTATCGGATACCCAAAAGAAGCGGCTACTCGCAATCGGAGAACCCACGCTAGTTAAAGCGATTGAACGCTACAGCCTGGAATTGCAGAAGGACGCCGACTGGCGGAAACCACAGTACGGAAGTACATTTTTTAACAACGGTTATGTTGATTATCTGGATGATAACTACGTTCCGGGAAAAGCGGAGAAGCGCCTCGCGGCAAGGAACAGTTTTAACAATTTTGAGCAGCGCCAGTATGACTACGACGAACTGGAGCGGGATTTACTTATGGCGCAGACGGGAGGGACAGGAGAATGAGCAATGCACTAAGCCGTAAGAGAAAGAAAATGCAGCCAATAGGCTACAAAGAAGAGGTACATGTATTTAATCAGCAGAGAGTCAGAAGAGAGATCTATGCGGTGGATATGGCTAAGAAGACGTTTCTTGATACTCAGCTGATATCGTATCAGATTCTGCATGATAAGTTTGGGTTCGGGTTGCAGCGTATCAAAAGACTTGAAGAAAAAATGAATGATCTTCTTGATGGAGAAACATCATGCTCCAAGCTGGTCTGCTACCTGTCAGATAAAAAGGGTATTGACCTAACTGACGTAGATATCCCACAAAGGGAACTGCTTGGATTCCAAAGCGTATCGTATGACAATAAGATTTTGCCACTCAAAAACAAAATCAAGGTAATAGCTGGAACGGTTTCAGATTACATAGTTTTGTCGGTTGTGGTCCTTAAGGAACAATTCAAGTTTTCAAAGAATCAGATCATGGAATACGTCGGGTGGATTTGTTATTACATCAACAGCCTTGCCACCGGCTACGAGACAATGCTTGGAGTGGCAAGCGTGCTGGCGTGCGAATGTAAGTACCATGATCCGAGATTTATCGGAAAAACATACGAGGTGTGACGATGTTCAAAGAAAGCAAATTAAAGCGCCGGGAGATTGCAAGGCAGTTGTATGCTATGCAGACTGCCAGAACAGAAAAAGCCGGGGAGACGCGGGAATATGTGCATGTGCTGCACGAAAAGCCATACGCCCAGGTATATGCAGAA
>CAVCFM010000168.1:1637-4173 GCA_963601305.1 bacterium
GAGTACCGGGAGGCGAAGGACAAGAAAAAGCAGATAGACATTATTGCGGACCAGTTACCTGACATGGACAGGGACGACGTTATCAAGGTGCTGGTGGACTGCGGAGAGATGGATCCGCCGGAGGAAAAGCCGAAGCGGCAACCGAGTAAAAAGCCCGGGGCGGTGCCGGAAATGCCGGAGCCGGTAAAAGATGCGCTCTTCGCAAGGATGGACGCGATTGACCGGGAGATAAAGCCACTCGAAGATCAGCGCAAGGAGCTGGACCAGAAGATGGAGCCACTAAGTCGGGAGTTTAACGAGATTTTAGCATTTTTGAGAGGATACGGATTGAAAGGAGCAGAGGGATGTTAAACAAAGAGAAATATGCCAAGGAGATTTTAGAGATTGCGTGTGACGGCTATAGCGTGGCTATCACTGATGGAAAACCGAGACCCTGCGATGGTATGAGATGCACAAGCTGTGATTTTGGGAATACTATTTCAAGTTGCAGAAGCAAGATGAAGGAATGGGCGGACAGCGAATATATCGAGCCATCGGTCGATTGGAGTAAGGTTCCGATAGATACGCCGATTTTGGTTAGAGTCAGTACAGGAGATCCATGGACACACCGATGTTTTGCGGGACTTCACGATGGATGTGTATGTGCGTGGGATAACGGAACGACTTCATGGTCGACATGGTCGCAGGAAAGCGGGTATTCACCTTGGGAATATGCCAAGCTGGCAGAAAGTGAGGAGTAGATATGGCTAATAGATACACGTTACACAAAAATTTACTTGAAGTTTTCCAGAACTGGCTTGTTGCAGATGGATGGGAAATCGAGAAAACCAAAGGTACATACGAAGTACTGAGAGCGAGAAAAGCCGGAAGATCACAGCCTTTGATAGTCTATACGAAAGCGGATGCAAAAGAGCATTTAACTGTTATGGACAGAGATTTTGAAATCGTCAGGGCATTTCTCCGAGATAAGAAGAAAACCCAGACCAATGCAGACCGGATACGGAACATGACGGACGAAGAGCTGGCAGCCAATATGATGTGTCCGAATGAAAATGGGTTAGCCGAAATTGACTGCGACAAAAGTGATAATTGTAATTGCTACGAGTGCTTATTAAAGTGGCTTCGGGCGGAGAGTGAGGGATATCATGGAGAATAGATATTTGTACCGCGGCAAGCGGATTGATAACGGAGAATGGATGCAGGGATATCATGCGATTATCGGAGGAAAGCCAGTAATTATCGAGAAAGAGCCGGAAAAATATTACGATGTCGATGGCGGGGAAAATCGTTCTGGAAATAAGATTGTGGAAATTATTCCAGATACCATCTGCCAGTGCACCGGACTTGAGGATAAGAACGGTAAGCTGATTTGGGAGAATGACATTATGGAGGCACACATTGATGATGATTTTCCAGAAGATGCTTCACGATTCAAGGTCGAGTGGAACGGAAGAGGATGGGTAGAAAATCAGCCGGGAGCTGTTGACAGAGAACACCTGGATGACTTTGACACCGAATATTATGCGATAGTTGGAAATATTTTTGATAATCCGGGACTGTTGGAGGTGTAGACATGACGGAGAATGAAGTTATTAAAAGGTTAAATACGCTGAATGATGCTTTGAATGAGCAATGTTTTGATGCTGACGAGAACAGCGAAGCATTACAGGATGCAATCGAAGCAATTGAAGAGGTTCAGCAGTACCGAGCAATCGAAAAAGAGTTAAAAGAACGTTATCACGCAAACATAGACATTCCACTTCTGATGCAGCATTTTATCGAGACGATATTTGAAGGCGAGAAGCACGAAGGATTTTGCATTTTAACAAATGAGGATGCTAAAGCATGGGAAGAGTACCAGGCAATCGGCACGCCGGAAGAGTGCCGGGCGGCGATGGAGAAGCAGAAACCAATGGCGGTTACCGAAAAATCCATGCTTTCACCAATTGGAACGAATATAGGGAGATGCCCGGTATGTTTAGAAATGCCATTGAGGGAGAGTGACAATATGTACTGTCCGTTCTGTGGTCAAAAATTAGATTGGGGGGAACGAAGAATGAGTGAAGAACAGGAGGGCAAAGAAAGAATGAGCGATTTGATTAGAAGAAAAGATGTTGCAGAATTTATGTTTAATAACAGAATGAGTACAAGTATTAATAATGCTTATGACCAATTGAAATGTATTCCGACAGCCCACGACCCGGAGAAAGTTGTGGAGCAGTTGGAAAAATTGAAGAAAGCAGAGCAGGACAGATCAGATGATTGCGACGAGGATGGATACGGAGACAGTGAACAAATCTATGACGATGGAAGAAGCCAGGGAAGATATGAAGCATATGTAAAGGCAGCAGAGATCGTGAAAGGCGGTGGAGTAGATGAAGTTTGATAGATTCGATTTCCTGGTTAGTACAGGAGATATATACATACTGCCGACAATCAGAATAAGCAGACAGTACGAGATGGTTGATAAAAATTTCAATATTCAGTTCCATTTCGCTGTATTTCATTTTAGATGGAGGTGGGTAGAAGATAGCTA
>CAVCFM010000169.1:0-7508 GCA_963601305.1 bacterium
ATCATGTACTGGAGCTTTCCCAGACCGGTATAATCGGTTCCCACCGTAAGGCGGATTCCTTCCTTCTTATCTATAATAGTACTTGCAAGCAGTCCCTCTCTTGTCGCCTTCTGATAAGCGCGCACAAGTCCACCTGTGCCAAGCAGCACCCCGCCGAAATAGCGTGTGACCACGACTGCCACATTGTGGACATCCTCTCCCAAAAGTACATCAAGCATCGGACGGCCTGCCGTCTGTGCCGGTTCTCCATCGTCCGAGCAGCGGCTTATCTCCTGCCGTTCGCCAATGACAAACGCCGAGCAGTTATGTCTGGCATCCCAATATTTTTTCTTCATCTCCGCGATAAACGCCGTCGCTTCCTCCTCCGATTCCACCGGACGCACCGTCGCGATAAATCTGGACTTTTTCTCGACAATCTCCGCCGAGCCACCGGAATAAACCGTCTTCATGTCTGTCCTCCCGTTTTGCACCATGCCATGTCGGTGCAGCTTTTGAATTTAAAAAAATAGTATCATGTTTATTTGAACTTTGGCAACTATAATTCTTAAGAAAGTATGGTATTTTCAGTTTTTCCTTTATTATGACAAAGTTCTTTGCTATAATGTATGGATGATAAAATAAGAAATTATCATTTTGTTCTATAGAAAGGTATGGTTATTTGTATGAATTATGGAAAAAAACGTACCCGGAAGCGCGAACAAGAGCTGACTTCTAAGAGTACCATGATTCGCAAAAAATTCAGCGTGATTTTTTGCAAAGCATTGCTTGTATGCTTTTTTGCAGTTATTGTAATAGGCGGCTGTGCCGGATTTGGTGTCATTTCCGGAATCATCGCCTCCGCACCGAGTATTGACGAAATCGATGCAACTCCTACCGGTTACCAGACCATCGTTTTGGATGCCGACGGCAATCAGACCGCGACGCTCGTCGCCTCTGGTTCTAACCGTAAGTATGTTACCATCGATGAGATTCCGCTCTATCTTCAGCAGGCATTTGTAGCCATCGAGGATGAGCGATTTTATGAGCACAACGGTATCGACTTAAAGGGTATCCTGCGTGCCGGAGTGAAAGGTCTTGCCTCCGGTCATTTTTCAGAGGGTGCCAGCACAATTACACAGCAGCTGCTCAAGAACACTGTTTTTACCGAATGGACAAGCGAGTCCTCCATGGCAGATAAATTCGAGCGAAAGTTCCAGGAACAGTATCTTGCCATCCAGCTCGAGAAAAAAGTGGATAAGAACTGGATTTTGGAGAACTACCTAAACGCCATCAACCTCGGACAGAATACCTTGGGTGTAGGCGTTGCCTCCGAGCGTTATTTTGGCAAGGATGTATCCGACCTGACATTGTCAGAGTGTGCTGTGCTTGCAGCCATCACACAGAACCCGTCCAAGTACAACCCGATCACCAATCCGGACGAGAATGCCAAGCGCCGCAGCAAAGTGCTTGGCAACATGCTCGACCAGGGCTATATCACTCAGGCAGAATACGACGAAGCGATGGCAGATGATGTATACGACCGCATCCAGTTAGTCAATGTGGAGACGGAGGACGACAATATCAACTCCTACTTTGTGGATGAACTGACCGATCAGGTCATCGAGGCGCTGGTTGACAAACTCGGCTACACCGAGACACAGGCTTACAAAGCGCTTTATCAGGGTGGGCTTACCATCGAATCCACACAGGACCCTGACATTCAGGAAATCTGTGACGAAGAGGTAAACAATCTGGAGAATTATCCTTCGGACCCGAAGGTATCCTTCTCCTATCGCGTTTCCATCCAGTCTGCGGACGGCACGATATCCAATTACAGCCAGACAACGATGCTCTCTTATTATCAGAGTTCTAACAAGAATTACACCATCAATTTTGCCTCCGAGGAGGATGCACTGGCTGCAATCGAGCAATACAAAGCAGATATTATGGAAGAGGGCGACACGGTCGTCGAGGGAAGTGAGACGATTAATTACACACTGCAGCCACAGGCTGCACTGACGATCATTGACCAGTCCACCGGCGAGGTAAAAGCTCTCGTGGGCGGTCGTGGCGATAAGACAGCAAGCAAGACCTTGAACCGTGCGACTGACACACCGCGTCAGCCGGGTTCTACCTTTAAGATTATCGCGGCTTATTCCGCTGCCTTGGACGCCGGCGGCATGACGCTTGCCACCGTACAGGATGATGCACCTTATAGTTATTCCACCGGTTCCGGCAAGAGCGTCAGCAACTATGACAGCCGCTATCGAGGTTTTACAACCATCCGTGAGGCAATCACGAACTCCATTAACATCGTAACGGTAAAAACATTGGCACAGATCGGTCCGTCCCTCGGTTATGATTATATCCGCAATTACGGATTTACCACCGTCGGCATTGACGAGAGCGGCAATGAGACACTGGCTTTGGGTGGTCTGTCCTACGGTGTAACCAACCTGGAACTTACCGCTGCTTATGCAACGATCGCCAACAACGGCACCTACATTAAGCCCAAATTCTTTACCCGTATTTTAGACCATGACGGAAATGTCTTAATCGACAATACGTCCGAGACACACACCGTCTTAAAGGAGACAACTGCATGGCTTCTGACAAACGCCATGAAAGACGTTATGACGCAGGGAACCGGTACTGCCGCTTACTTTGGAAGCAGCATGGCTCAAGCCGGTAAATCCGGTACCACCACCGGTAACCGCGATGCACTTTTTGCAGGTTATACCCCTTATTACACCTGTGTGGTATGGGGCGGTTACGACGACAACGCAACACAGTCCGGCGGTCAGACTTCCTACCCTAAGAAAATCTGGAAGGCCGTCATGAGCCGTATTCACGAGAATCTGGAATACAAAGACTTCACCCAGCCTGACGGAATCGTCACTGCAACCGTATGCCGCAAATCCGGCAAACTGGCAATTGCAGGCGTATGTGACTCCGACCCGCGTGGCAGCATGGTATATACCGAGTATTTTGCAGAGGGCACGGTCCCGACAGAATACTGCGACCACCACATTGTTGCAAATATCTGTAGCGCATCCGGTCAGCTTGCCGGCAGCTACTGCCCGACTGACAGCTATGTCTCCGGAGTCTATATCATCGGCGGCACCCCGGATGTCACTGAAGATTCTCCATATCTTCTGACAGAAGCGGCACTTGCCAATACCTGTCAGGTTCACAATGCCGAGAACTCTTCGCTCCAGAGCGGTTATGTACCGCCGACCATTCCGGGCGTGAGCAGTACTTCGACAGATACCGGTACTTCGACAGATACCAGTACTTCGACAGATACTGGTACTTCAACAGATACCGGTACCCAGACAGACACCGGTACTTCGACGGACACCGGCACAGTAACCACCGACCCTGATATCGGTATGGATGACATTGAATCACCGTAAAATCATTACTAAGACAACAACAAAAAACCGTATGTCCTTGATTATAGGACATACGGTTTTTCTCATGTTAAGAACTTCTTTTTTAAGAAATTCCCGCAATCTCTTTTATGTTCTTTAAGGCACTCTCCGCCTTCTTGAAATTCGCTTCCACATTTCCATTCAGTCCACAGACCAGATCCACCATCTCGCGCTCCACGCCGCGCAGCTGCTTTCTCTGCTCGTCGGTAAGCTCCGTTGCATACGCATCTACCGTAGCAGCCATAAATCGCTTCATATAGCGGTTCATATCATCCTGAGCCTCCTTCTGCGCCTTCAGCTTGCGCGTAAGGAGTTCGTGCTTTTTCCGCACCTCAACAACGTACTGCTCCTGTTCCTTCCACTCCTGCTGCTCCTTCGCACGAAGATCATAGTACTCAAACGCTTCTTCCAGTGCCTCATAAAATTCCTTGCGGAAATCCACCGGCCGCAAAAAGACCCTATACACATCCCTTTGATTGATAAAAAAATGAAGCTGCGCCGGGCTGATCGTCGTCGTATAGATGATGCACACGGTATTAGGATGCATTTTATTCAGATAGGAAATAATCTGTTCTCCATTATACCCATCTAATGTCAATCCGGTGATAACCACCTGATATTCCTTTTTCTTGACGTATGTGGCGGCCTCGACACCGTTCAACGCCGTATCAATCTTTAAGTCTTTGTCCTTCATGGCATCCATGAATTCCTGCACGATCTCCGGATATCTGCTCACAAATAAAAGATTTCTCTCCATATCATAACCCCCATGTCCCTCGTCGGTCACAGTGACTCTCATACTGGACTTTCTTCCTATCTGTAATTATAAACTTTTCCGGACACCATGTAAAGCGTTCACAATTTATTCATTTAAGATTTAAAAATCCTTCATTATGAAAACATGAAATTTTCATTTCTTCTGTATATACTATAACCATACAAAGGAAATTTCAAAACTTTTTCATAATCTGCCAGGTGACGTCAGTTGCCTGGCAATCCTCCCTTTTAGGGAGTTTTTTTGTGTAATAGGGACGAAGTTTCCTATTACACAAAAAGAGACAGGGTTTTTGAATACCCTGTCTCCTAAAATATCGCTTGTTATCTATCCAGCTGGAATTTGCCAACTAACTCTTTTAAGGTCTCAGCCTGTGCAGATAACTCTTCACTTGTTGCGGATGTCTCCTGAGCCGATGCGGAGTTGCTCTGTACTACGCTGGAGATCTGCTCGATTCCCTGCTCAATCTGCTGTAACATCTGTGCCTGTGATTTGGATGTCTCACTGGACTGTTTTGCAGCATCTGCGAAACCAGCCATCATCTCAAGGATCTCATTTAACGCAGCAACTGTCTTCCCTGTGATTTCATTGCCGCTCTCTACTTCCTGTATTGCTTTTTCGATCAATTCTCTCGTATTAACTGCTGACTGCGCACTGTCTGCTGCCAGCTTTCCGATCTGGTCTGCTACAACAGCAAAGCCTTTTCCTGCCTCGCCTGCTCTTGCAGCCTCAATGGATGCATTTAAGGACAATAAGTTGGTCTGTGATGCAATATCCTCGATTGCACCGATAATATTCTGAATCTCTCTGGAAGTCGTGCTGATACGCTCCATTGCTTCGGTCAAGGCATTTAACTCGTCCTTGCTCTTCTCTGCATGGGACACGGCATCCAAAACAGAATGATAAGCGCCCTCTGCATCTTTTGCAGTTCCGACTGCCATTCCGCTGACATCTTCCACGGTTGCGGTCAGCTCTTCCACTGCTCCAGCCTGATCGGTCGCACCTTCTGCAAGGGTCTGTGCACCGGATGCCAGCTGCTCGGAGCCCATTGCCACCTGCTCAGAAGCTTCATCAATCTTCTCTAAGGTCTCACTTAAATCTGCTTTTAACTGACGCATAGCCTCAATCAGACTTGAAAATTCTCCAACGTACTGATCCTGTTTGGTCGTAGTAACCGTAAAGTTACCTGCTGCCAGTTCGCCCAGAAGATATCCGGCATCTGTTACAATCTCATGTAACACAGAGCAGGAGTCCTTGAAATCACTCGCAAGGCTTCCGAGTTCGTCATCTGCTTCATAGGTAATATCCACATCCAGATTACCTTCTTTTAAGCTTGCAGTTGCAGCCTGGATCTCTTTGATCGGGCTCATCAAAATCTTCACCATGATTGCAGCAATTCTGCTGGATACCGTCACGCTGACAACGCCGATCGCGATCATTAGAATGAGACATACCAGACTAATTACTCTTGCAGCTGTATACTGTGTGTGCGCTTCCTTGGCAGCATTATCACCAACACTTACCAAAAGATCCTGAAGCTCATCAACAACCGTATTATACTCGCCGTTAAAAATCTCCAATGCAGCATCATTCTTGTTGTTGCGTGCATTCTCCACCATCTCGGCACGGATCTCCCTCAGCTGTGTGAACAACTGATCCATCTGCTGGATTGCCGCTGTATCTGAATAAGTGGACTCCAGCGCAGATACGTTTTCTTTGATGTTATCACTGATCCCATCTACGGTATCGAGATATGCAGCTGTCTGCTCCTCATCATCCGTGGTCATTGACCATAACACCATTTTCCCTAAATACTGTAAATCCTTACGAATCTCCATGGAAACTGTGCTGTTTGCGTATGCTTCCTTGTAGAACTTGTTCATCTCCTGATTCATAACTATAATCGAGATAATTGACACTACGATTGCGATGATCAGGGTCACTAAAGTGGTACCAAAAGCAAACTTCAGCTTTTTCTCTACCTTTTGATTCTTAAGATACTCTTCCATACTTTTCTCCTTTGCAATGCATAATCTAGTACTATTATACTACAAATATAGATAAAGCAAATATACATTGCATTTTTTCAGTCCCATCTTCCTATTATTTTTTAGACAGCAAAAACCCCGAAGTCACCTTCGGGGTTTTCACTGTTGATGTATATACTAACTAAGGGGATTAGATCCACGAATCTAATCGAGTTAGATCCGTGCGATTTATTCCACATCCTGTAATGCTGCAAAGTCTTCCTCACCGGTACGGACCTTGACAACTTTTGCAACATCGTAGACAAAGATCTTTCCATCGCCGATATGGCCTGTATAAAGTGCTTTTTTCGCAGCTTCCACAACAGTTTCAACCGGAATCTTGCTCACAACAACCTCAACCTTAACCTTCGGCAATAAGGTTGCATCGACCTCTGCTCCACGATATTTTTCGCCGGAACCCTTCTGGATACCACAGCCCATAACCTGGGTCACAGTCATACCAGTCACTCCGATATCGTTCATCGCTTTCTTTAAATGGTCGTATTTCGTCAATCTTGAGATAATAACAACTTTATAGATACCTGTTGCAGGAAGCGGCATTGCCTCAACCTTAACAGCAGCATTCTTCTGTGCTTCAGATGCTCTTTCATATTCCGGTGTACCAAGATCTGTATTCTCGTTCACATCCATGGTCATGGTGTTAGAGATATCCATAAGTGCAAATCCTGCATATGCGGAGGTGAGTCCGTGCTCTGTCGCATCCAGACCGATAATTTCCTCTTCCTCAGAGACGCGAAGACCGATGGTTGACTTAATTGCCAAAAATGTAATTGTAATGCAGATGGCTGCCCATGCTGCGACTGTGACAAATCCTAATAACTGAATACCAAGCTGGTGGAATCCACCACCGTAAAAAAGTCCCTGTACAGAGTCATTTCCCGGTGCAGAGGTGGTTGCAAACAGTCCGACTGCGATGGTTCCCCAGATACCGTTCATCATATGTACAGCTACTGCACCTACCGGGTCATCGATATGAAGTTTATAATCCAACAGCCATACACCGAATACCACAAGCACACCTGCCACTGCACCGATGATCAATGCGCCAAAACAATCTGTCACATCGCATGGAGCGGTGATTGCCACCAGACCTGCCAGCGATGCATTTAAGCTCATGGACACATCCGGTTTTCCATATCTGACCCATGTAAAGATCATGCAGACAACAGTCGCAGTTGCCGGAGCAACGGTTGTTGTCAAAAATACGGAGCCAAGCTGCTCGATGCTCGTGCAGGCAGCACCGTTAAATCCATACCAGCCAAACCATAAGAT
>CAVCFM010000169.1:7518-8224 GCA_963601305.1 bacterium
CCCAGACATCCGAGTGCTAAGTTGTGTCCCGGAAATGCGTTTACTTTTACAATCTTTCCATCTTTATCCTTGGTAAATTTTCCGATACGCGGTCCAAGGATAGCGGCTCCGATCAGAGCTGAGATACCGCCGACCATATGGATTGCAGCGGAACCTGCAAAATCATGGAATCCAAGCTGTGCCAGCCAGCCACCGCCCCAGATCCAGTGTGCCTCGATCGGATAAATGAGCGCGGAAATTACTCCGGAATAAATACAATAGGATAAAAATTTGGTACGCTCTGCCATAGCACCGGATACGATGGTTGCTGTGGTTGCGCAGAATACAAGGTTGAATACGAAATTGGAAAAATCAAAATCTGCATATGCCGTAAAAATATCAAATCCCGGTTTTCCGATAAATCCAACCAGATCTTCTCCCAGGAGAAGTGAAAAACCAATCAGGATAAACACGATCGTACCGATACAAAAATCCATGAGGTTTTTCATCAAAATGTTACCTGTGTTTTTTGCTCTGGTAAAACCAGCCTCGACCATTGCAAAACCGGCCTGCATCCAGAACACCAGCGCTGCTCCGATGAGGAACCAGACGCCAAATACGTTACCTGATACTAATTCCATAATTTCCTCAGTCATAAATAATCCTCCTCAAATTTCCTTTATATATAACAGGAAATAGTTCTGCAATTTCCCATTACACAAAAAAT
>CAVCFM010000170.1:0-2114 GCA_963601305.1 bacterium
TCCCCGCATCGCCTCCAGAGGATACGCCTCCTCACTTCCAAAAAAATGATACGCCGACACATAACAGCCGGTCTTTTCACGGATAAATTGTTCCAACTGCGCATAGCCGAGCATCAGCAGTTCCCCCGCAATACTCTCCACCATATAACTCTCCATCATCCTGCCGCTCTTTGCGTAACGCTCCTGCAGCAGGTCAATCCCGACTCCCAGGGTCATGACAACGATAACCTGCCCTGGCACATCCTCCTGCCACACCAGATAGGTGCTCTCCTGCCATTTCATGCAGTTCGCCATATCAGCTGCCACAAGTTTTAACTGCGCCCTATCTCTCTCTTCGTAATGATACCGCACCTGTATCTGCCCGAGAAACTCACTGGTCAGCTGTGTCCAGAGACGGCTCTTAAGATACTGCCGCATCACTTGCGCAGCCCCTTCGGGTAGTGGTTCTTCATAATACCACCTGCCAGCTTGCCCCAGCCGATGCTATAGCCGTCCACGGTGATCAGATACCACCCTTTTTCTCCCTCATACGGGAATGTCTCGCCCCTTAAGTAGCCGCGTATCACCGGATCATCCGCGCTAAAATCCGCCACATGAAGCGCCTGCTCCGGCTTTAATGCAAGTGCCAGCGCATGGGACGGTTCAAACCGCATCTTGCGGATCGTCCCAAGGTGGAGTCCCGGTCTTAGAACTTTTAATCCCTTCACTGACGGCATCTGCTCCGGAAATGTATACAGCTGGTCCCCGAATTTCAGATAACTGCTTTTCCTGTGGAACTGCTCTGCCGTCTCCCCGCTTAGCGTCTCATCTGCAAATGAAAAAAACTCCACGCATCCCTTGCCAGGCGCCTTCACATCCCGCTCTGGGATGCCCTTTTCACATCCGTTACTGCAATGTCCGGCTTCCGGCATGCACTCACCTTCCTTGCGCAAAACAGCGAGGTAGTGTCCCTCCCCGCGCAGATGGTGTGGCCAGAGACGTATCGTTCTAGTGAGCTCCCCGCCAGCCCCCGGTACATATTCCGGATTGCCGGGGCTCATCCCTGCTGCCTTTTTGGTGTCCTCCAGATAAAACTCCGGGTGGCGTTCCAGAAAGCGCATCATGCTGCCCTCATTCTCCGCCGGGGCAAACGTGCAGGTCGAGTAGACCAGCCGTCCTCCAGGCGCAAGCATCGATGCCGCACAGTCTAAAATCTCATCCTGACGCTCCGCGCACATCTCTACCGCAGACAGGCTCCATTCGCCACATGCCTCATCGTTCTTGCGGAACATGCCTTCCCCGGAACAGGGCGCATCCACCAGAATCCTTGTAAAATAATTCCAGAAATTCTCTGCCAGACGCTGCGGTGTCTCGTTTGTCACCATGGCATTTGTGATGCCCATACGCTCCACATTTTCCGATAAGATCTTAGCCCGCGCCGGATGGATCTCGTTGCAGACTAATATTCCTTTTCCCTGCATGGCTGCCGCAATCTGCGTGCTCTTTCCTCCCGGTGCCGCGCATAAGTCAAGGATCCGCTCAGAGTCACTCACTTCCATATCCGCCATCAGATACTCCACCGGTGCCATCGCAGAAGGCTCCTGGATATAGTAGACTCCCGCCTCATGGTAAGGATGCTTTCCCGGCGTATCGCTGGCGTCATAATAAAAGCCCACCGGGCTCCACGGCACCTCCTCCAGATGAAACGGCGCCTGATCTAAAAATTGTTCCTTTGTCGTCTTTCGTGTATTGATCCGCAGGGAACAGCTCCGCTCCTTATCGTAGCTCGCCAGGAAATCTTCATATTCCCCGCCTAACATTGTCTCCATTCGCTCTAAAAAATCCTGTGGAAGCATGTATTCTCTCCATTCTTATCCGCGCAAAATTGGCGCGCCAGTTAGTATGGGGAGCGTGGCAGATGCAACGCTCCCCATATGTATGTGTTACTAATCGTTCAATGAAATGTGATATTTGTATTTGCGATAAACTTTCCAGATAAAAATTGCCGGCATGGCTACCAGAATATAACCGGTAGATGCAAGTCCTGCAATAATCTCAATGATGATCATCAGCCAGATCAGAATATTCATTGCTAATCATTCCTCCTCATAAAATAATTTTATTTTATGAGGTGC
>CAVCFM010000170.1:2124-4834 GCA_963601305.1 bacterium
TCCGTCAGCCCTGCGCATGTACCCGACGATCATACGGCTTCGAGACAGCAGTTCCTTTTGCTTTCTCTGCCGCTCCTTTTCGTAGCGCCACAGCAACCGTAAGCCACCGCTTATGCCAAGCAATAAGAACCATATGAGCAGACGATATTGTCTTGCTCCAAATTCCCTTGCCTGCATCAGCCGTACCTCATTCCCCTTCTCGTAGCGGATCGCCATGCGGATATTTGCGATGTCACGGCTTAATACCTCCGACACCGCCTGCCAGGCGACGTCCCCTCCGGTTCCTTCCGGTGTCTGCGCCATCACAGCCGTTCCCGGTCGCAGCCCGCAGATCGCATAAGCGCCGGTTACTGCCCCGGCAGATGTCCCGGTGAGAAACATCGCCACCACGCACACAAGGATTACAAGCCGCCTACAGCAGACTTCTGATCGGATTGATTTCTTTTGCCCTGGAGAAAATATGGTCATTCTCCTGCACCAGATAGCCCTCAAGTCCCTCTACTTCCTCCTTGGAAAAACCTGTGTTTTTTGTCACCTTACAGTCCGGAAGCATCGCCTCCGCCACATCACTTCCGCGCTCAAACCGGACGGAAACATATCGTTTTCCATTTTTAACAAGGATTCCCGAATGTGTCATTTTCATCTCTTCGTCTCTTCTCATAGCAAACCTCCAAGCCGAAATGCATCCTCCAACAAACGATTTCTGCTGCTTTCCTTTCCGTTCTCATACGCTTCCATGCTCTCACGGCTGCGCAAAGCCACTTCCTCTTCTAAATCCCTTGCGGACAGCAGTCTGCATCCCGCACCACGAATGATGATCTGCTCCAGTCCGTCGGATGTCGCCACCGTGATACGATATTTTTTCCCATTCTCATGGGCAAACTTCTCAATATATGCATCTGCCGTCTCTGCCTCTTTGGTATAGACCACATGGATGTTGTGATAGTCATAAATCTCTGTCTGATGTCCCGCCACACGATATGCGTCAAACACCACGATCAGATTGCACTGTCTGATTCCCTGATAATTGCAGAGGATATCCAAAAGCCGCCCCCTCGCGCCGTCAATGTTCACGACTGCAAGGCTCTTTAACTCTTCCCATACAAAAATAATATTATAGCCATCCACCAGCAGATATTCCTCCTGCGCGGCACTGTAATTTCTCGTGACCGCCGCGCGGTTCGTCTCTGCCGTCTGGACGGATGAACTCTTCTTCAGCTTATAGCTGTTCCTGTTCGGCACGGATTTATCCCGCTTATTAGCATTGTAGGCTTGTGCGAGGATTCTGTCAATCTCTTCCGTCCCGAGGAAGATTTCTTTTTCCGCTGTCTGCCGCTCCTTTGCCTCCCGCTTCCTCTCTGCTACTTCCTGCTCCAGCACCTCTTCCTCGCTGCGCGCGGGGATGAGACAGCTCTCGAGATGCATGTAATCCGGCACCATATTCCACGGTACGACGAATCCTGCCCCGTGCGCGCAGAACACGGAATCTGCGGTGTGCTCTAAGTCGCGCTCCGCCTCATAGCCGATGGACGCAATGACCTCCTCCGCATTGTGGCATGGGAAATATCCGCCAAAGGAAGTCGTCAGATGTCCCTGCCCCTTCGTGTAGGTGACAACCTCCCGCTGATAGTTGCGCATGGTCGCCACCGGCGCATGACCGCTCAACAGACGCATTCCGGCGTCACGCTCCATATGTCCCGCCATGCCGTCCGCCAGCACCGCTGTTCCGCCCAGCCGCTCCATATCGGTCATGGCTCGTCCCAACGCCTGCTCCGGGATTTCCAACACAAAGTCGTAATAGGGCTCTAACAGCACCGATTCCGCCTGCATAAGTCCCTGCCGCACCGCCCGGTAAGTCGCCTGTCTGAAGTCGCCGCCCTCCGTGTGCTTCTGATGCGCCCTGCCGGATTTTAACGTGATCTTCATATCGGTGATCGCCGAACCGGTCAGCACGCCGAGGTGTTCCCGCTCCATCAGATGGGTCATGACCAGCCGCTGCCAGTTTCTGTCCAACACGTCCTCACTGCAGTCCGCATCAAAGACAAGTCCGCTCCCCGGCTCTCCCGGTTCCAATAGAAGGTGCACTTCCGCATAGTGGCGCAGCGGCTCAAAATGTCCGACGCCCTCCACGGTGTTTGCGATGGTCTCCTTGTATACAATATTCCCCTCGCCAAACTCCACATCGACTCCGAACCGTTCCAGGATCAGGCTCTTTAATATCTCAATCTGCACCTCACCCATCAGCTCCGCCTGAATTTCCTGCAATTTTTCGTTCCAGACAATGTGAAGTTCCGGCTCTTCCTCCTCGATCATGCGGAGTTTCGGCAGCATCACCGCCGCATCCATTCCATCCGGCAGCACGATCTGATAAGTGAGCACCGGTGCTAAAAGCGGTCTTGCCGCCTCACGTTCCTCGCCAAATGCCTGTCCCGGCCTCGTGTGTTCCAATCCGGTCACCGCACAGACCCCGCCTGCTGCCACCTCGTCCGCCGTGGTGTATTTCTCGCCGGAATAAATGCGGATCTGGTTGACTTTTTCATCTTCACCAAGTACCTGCTTTACCTTAAGACTGCCGCCGGTCACCTTCAGATAGGTCAGGCGGTTCTTCTGTTCGTCCCTCGCGATTTTAAACACCCTTGCGCCAAAGGCTTTGGGGTATGTCCGCTCCCGCACATAGGTGTCAAAGCCTTCTAAGAACTCCTGCACCCCT
>CAVCFM010000171.1:0-5134 GCA_963601305.1 bacterium
CTCTTCCCAGCGCCCGCGCAAATACCTCGGCCTGATTATATCCGCGCCTGCGCTGTTTTTTTGCATACATCGGAACCGGTACTATCACTTCTATATTATGACCTGTAATCCACTTTCGGTACAATTCTGCCGCTTCTCTGGCATAAAAGCCTGCATACTCTCTCCGGTTTGCATATTTAAACCGGTACATCGACTGCCGGATTGCTCCCTGATAGACAAATACTGCCTTCCCCTGCTGATACCGGTGTGTCTTACGGCTGCAATCCGAGCAATACTCCCGGCGCATGTCATCCAACTGCTTTCCGCAGCGTTTGCACACAGGCTCCTTCATCCGCACTACTTTTTTCCGGCACGCCAGGCAGATCTGCCTCCCCGGCGCAAGCACCTCATCACAGATGGGGCAGCGGGGCGGATACAATAAATTAACAGCCTCCGCCAGCAGTGTACGTCCTTTTTTTCTAATCTGATCAGAATCGAACTTCATAACCGCCTTTCCAAAATCTCTCCCAAAAGACTTTCCCGTTCAATTCCGTTTCATCCTAGCATGTTTTTGCCTTGGATACCATAAACATTTTCTTAATTTTTTCTTGCATTTTTCGCACTACGGCTCCATCAGGCGTTCCTTTAAGCCGCTGTAGCGTTTCTGCTGGGAAGTATTCTGCACCATCTGTGCAAATGTCGCCTCATTGCCCACCAGCGTCACACATTTTCTCGCCCGGGTCACCGCCGTGTAGATCAAGTTCCGGTTCATAAGCATTGCAGGCCCGGAAAGCAGCGGAATGACCACTGCCGGATACTCACTTCCCTGAGACTTATGTATCGTGATTGCATATGCCAGTTCCAGCTCATCCATCAGTTTGAACGGATACTCAACGACTCTGCCCTCGTCAAATTCCACCGTCATCAGCTCTGCAAACTCATTGATTTCCCGGATAATTCCCATATCACCGTTAAAAACTCCGGTTCCTTTATCCACAGTCAGGCCGAACTTCGTGCGGATTTCCCACTCCAGCTGATAATTGTTGCGGATCTGCATGACCTTGTCGCCCTCGCGGAACACCATATCGCCATGCTCCCGCTCCACCTTATGTTTTGCCGGCGGATTCAGATACTGCTGCAAAATTCCGTTTAAACGCTCCACGCCAAGCAGTCCCTTGCGCATCGGGGTCAGCACCTGAATGTCATACATCGTGGCATCCACATACTTTGGCATCTTCTGCATCACAAGCTGTAACACCACATTGATAATGACATCCGCGTCATAGCGTTTTAAGAAAAAGAAATCCATGCTCTTATTGTCCAGCACGATCTCCTCGCCCTGATTGATTTTGTGCGCATTGACAATGATGTCACTGGTGGATGCCTGGCGGAAAATCTTGGAAAGCTTTACCACATTGCAGGCATGGGACTCGATGATGTCCCGCAGCACGCTTCCCGGTCCCACACTGGGCAGCTGGTTCACATCCCCCACAAGGATCAGACGCGTTCCGATGGCAACCGCTTTTAACAGAGAGTTCATCAGTGTGATGTCCACCATCGACATCTCATCGATGATGATCACATCCGTCTCCAACGGATTCTGCTCGTTGCGCTCAAATCCAGCGCTTCCTTCCATTCCGCCATTTAACTCCAGCATGCGGTGGATCGTCCGCGCCTCATTCCCGGTGGTCTCGCTCATCCGCTTCGCCGCACGCCCTGTAGGCGCTGCCAGGAAAATATCCATGCCCTCAAGCTCAAAATATTTGATAATCGTATTGATAGTGGTCGTCTTACCGGTACCCGGTCCACCGGTGATGATCAGAAGTCCGCTCTGCACCGCTTCCTTTACCGCCGTTACCTGATGCTCATCCAATGTCATCCCCGTCTGTTTTTCAATGGTGTGGATGCGCTGCTCAATCTCAATGTCCGGCACATCATAGCGCACGTTCAGCTGTTTTAACATGGTTGCAGTGTTTGCTTCCATGTAATAAAAAGATGCCGCATAAATCTGCGTCGGTTCCTCGCCCTGCTGCTTCAACACGATTTTCCGCTCAATCGCCAGATCCATATACTGTTTTTCAATCTGCTCTGTGTCCACATCCAGCAGCTGCACTGCCCGGCTCGTCAGTTCCTCCTGCGGCAGATACGTGTGTCCCTCGGCGGTAGCCTGCAACAGGACATAGAGGATTCCGCTGCGGATTCTGAAATCAGAATCCATCCGTATTCCGACCCGTGTTGCAATCTCATCCGCCGTGCGAAATCCCACGCCCTCAATATCATCCGCCAGCCGGTACGGGTTTTCCTTGATAATGCCATACACTTCCTGCCCATACTGCTGGTATACTTTTACCGCCAGGTTCATCGTGATCCCGTATTGCTGTAAAAATATCATCGCCTGCCGCAGATCGCGTTTCTGATTGACCTGGTCCGCGATCTCCATCGCCTTGCGCTCGCTGATTCCCTTAATCTCCGCCAGCCGCTCCGGCTCTTCCTCAATGATCCGGAATGTGTCATCCTTAAACCGCCGGACAATACGGGCAGCCAGCGCCAGCCCCACCCCGCGGATAGCCCCGGACCCAAGATAGCGTTCAATCGCTTCCTCATCCTCCGGCGCTTTTTCCTCGAAGCTGTCCACCTTAAACTGCGTTCCATAGGTCGGATGTTCGGTATACTCACCTTCCGCCTCTATATTCTCGCCCTCCGCAATGGCAGAGAACACGCCCACACACGTAATCTCCTCCTCACCGCTGACCAGATTTAAAACTGTATACCCATTGTCCGCATTTCTATATATAATATGTTCCACATATCCCGCTAACTTTTCCAACCTCGGCCTGCTCCCTTTCTTTAATAAAGAGTTGCTTTGTAACTTTTAATTTCCTATGACATAAAAAAACCTTGATAATATCAAGGTTTTCTTTTCATATTTTATTACTTTTCCACCGTTTATTCAATGTTATAATTGCGCTTCATCTGCTCATATAACTGCTGGGTAAACGTATCGCCAACCTGATCGGTAATCTCGTCTGCGACCAGTTCAATCGCGCTGTCCATATGATAATCCGTCAGTGTCTGTAAGGAGGAATCCTGATCCTTTTCCTCGGATGTCAGATTTTCTTTTACTTCCTTTAAGACCTCCTCCACAAAGTAAGAGGTAAAATCCTTGCAGACTTCCAACAAATCTTCCTCTGTAGATGCGGAAGACACACTGTCTGCGGATGCCTTCAATGAATTCGCACTGCTGGCAGCAGCCGTTGTGGCTGTATTATTAACAAGACTTGAAATTCCATCAATCGAAAAGCTCATATGTGCCTCCTATTATCTCTTCAGGTTATTCGCCTGCTCTAACATATCATCTGAAGTTGTAATCGCCTTGGAATTCAGCTGATATGCACGCTGTGCAACGATCAGATTGACCATCTCAGTTGCAACCTCGACATTCGATCCTTCCAGATAATTCTGACGCACAGAACTCTTGGTCAGGTTCGCATTGTTCGCTTCATTCAATGGCTCACCGGATGCAGCCGTCTCTGCTAACAGGTTGTCTCCTGTCTTCTCAAGACCTGCGGCATTGTTAAACTGATATAATCCAAACTGCTGGTTCATGTCAACATATACGCCATTTGCATTGGTATATCCAAAGGAACCATCCGAGCTTACGATAACACTGCTGGCACTCACGCCTGTCGGAAGTGTGATCACATTCCCCGTACTGTCAAGTACCGGATATCCGTCTGAGTTCGTAAGTGTAATGGCATCGTTTGCTCCCACTGCCCAGGTAAAATTACCGGTTCTTGTATAATAGGTCTCTCCATCGGCACCACGCACAGCAAAGAATCCATCGCCCACGATAGCGAAGTCCGTATCATTCTCGCTCTCCATCAATGCTCCCTGTGTATAAATAGAAGTGTTGGATGCAATTCTGGTACCAAGTCCAACCTGTGCCGGGATTGGCTTCTCCTCACCGTTTGCACTGGTTGTCTTTGTCTGGATTGTTTGATACAAAAGAGATTTAAACTCTGTCTTCTCCTGCTTGTATCCGACTGTATTTACATTTGCAAGGTTGTTCGAGATATTATCTACATTCGACTGCTGGGCAAGCATACCTGTTGCGCCAGTATAAAGTGCTCTCATCATAACCGGGTTACCTCCATATTATACTTTTCCTACCTGATTTACTGCCTTATCCAAAGTCTCGTCCACGGCGTTGATAATCTTCTGTCCTGCCTGATATGCCCTGGAAATCGTGATCATATTGACCATCTCAGACACTACATTGACATTCGACCCTTCAATAACACCCTGTTTGATCTGGGCATCAGATGCGATGACAGTTCCTCCGGCCGCCAGGTCATACAGGTTCTCGCCGTACTTCTCGAGATAATTGTAATCTTCAAAATCAACGTAACCGATATTGCCCACAGTCTGTCCATCCTGGGTAATATTTCCAAATTCGTCTACTGTCAGTTCCTGATTCGGATCCACCTGGATACGACCGGCCGCATTGCCATTTCTGGCATCATTCATGTTGAGCACATAGTCTCCGTCCTTCGTCACCAGATATCCTTCACGGTTTACGGTAAAGGCTCCATCTCTCGTGTATTTTACGGAAGTATTTCCTGCCTTGTCCGTATAGGAAATCGCAAAAAATCCATCGCCGTCAATCGCAAAGTCTGTATTGCCATCGGTCACTTTCAGGCTGCCCGTGCTGTAATCGGTATATGTCTCACCGATATGAACACCCATGCTCATACCGCCAAGCCGCTTGGAAAGTCCATAATTTGACGTATCTTTTATCTTAATCGCCAGCTCATCTGCAAACGTCTGTGAGGTTGTTCCCTCTTTTTTGTAGCCGTTGGTATCTGCATTCGCCAGGTTATTGGAAAGAACATCTAAACGCTTCTGTTCATTTACCATGCCTGTATACGCTGTATACAACCCTTTTACCATAAGCTCTCTCCTTCTCTTGTGTAACTCTCATTATGAGTATATATCGGCTCAAGGTACCAAAACCTTAATCGTTATCACGCTTTCCGGATAAAAATTCTACATATTTTCCGGTTCCGATCGCAACACAGGTCATCGGCTCCTCTGCTGTCATCGTGTTAATGCCGGTTCTATCCTCAATCAATTCCTCTAATCCGCGCAACAGTGC
>CAVCFM010000172.1:0-5552 GCA_963601305.1 bacterium
CCACGTTCTCTTTTGCTTCCACCGGGGCTTCTGCCGGTTTTGCAGATGCTGTTGCCCGTTTGATGCTTCCTGCTCCTACTGACATAACTGATCCATCTCCTTTGCTAACTCCATGTACTCTGACGCGCTTCTGGCGCTCTTCTTATGTACCATGATCGGTTTGCTGTTATCCTGTGCCCATTCCACCTCGCTGTCGACGCGGATGACATTGTCAAATACCCGGATGTCCCCCGCCTCATGAAGTGTCTCTATCGTCTGTTTATAGTAGTTCTTGCGCATGTCGACTTTTGTGACTGCAATGCCAAGCAGTTCCAAAGCCGGATTGAGTTTTTTTACTGTTTCCAGAAACTCGAACATATTTGCCACGCCGAAAAGTCCCCATGGGCTTGCCTCCACCGGCATCACCACATAATCCGAAGCACAGAGGATATTCATGACCCAGCCGCCTAACGTGGGCGGTGCATCAATTAAAATATAGTCGTATTCCCCGGACTCTCTGATGTTCTGCAATGCATTTTTTAATATGAACTCCCTCTGCCACATCGTAAACAGATCAAATTCGATCCCACTCATCAACGTGGACGAAGGGATCAGCCAGAGGTTCTCATACGGTGTCGCAACAATATAGTCATCGAGGCTGCTGCCTGACTTTATCGCCTGATACAGGTTCTTCTCGCTCTTTGCCATGGCAAGAACCTCATCTTCGTCAAAAAACGACAGTGACAGATTTAACTGCATATCACCGTCGATCATCAGCACCCGCTTTCCTAAGCACGAGAGTGAATATGCCACATTCGCACAGGTAGTCGTCTTGCCGCTGCCACCTTTGTTGTTTGCAAATGAAATTACGCTAGTTTTCTTCGCCATATACACATTCGACTCCCTTTTCCTTAAAATAGGAAAGCCATGCCTCCGACGGCTTTCTGTCTGTGACGATCATGTCAATATCTGTGATACCGCAGATATTCGAAAAGGCAACTTTGTCAAACTTGGTGTAATCAACAGCAAGAATGACAGTATTCGCCTGCTTTAACATCGTCTGCTTGACCTGGGAAAAAAGTTCATTCGCATCAGTGATCCCTTTTTCCATATCGATACCCTTGCAGGATAAAATGACCTTATCTGCATTGATCGCCTGGATTCCATTCATCGCCAACGGTCCGACCAGTGCCATATACTGCTCAAAGAGCTTTCCTCCTGTGGAAATCACATTCCAGTCATTCTCCTCGGATGCCGCCATCAAGACCTCAATGGAATTCGTGATAACCGTAAGCTGTCTGTCCCGGAGCTGTTCGAGTATCGAGAGCGCCGTCGTGCTCGCATCGAAAAAAATATGCTCCCCGGTTCCTATCATCCCGGAGATAATCTCTGCAATCACTTTTTTGCCCTGCATATTCTTCTTCTGTCTGACTGCAAAGGGCAGATCGATCCCTCCGTTCTCCCGAAGGACTGCACCGCCGTAACTTTTGGTGCAAAGCCCTTCTTTTTCAAGCTTATCGAGGTCACGGCGTATGGTCTCCTCTGAAACGTTAAACTGTTCCGAGAGCTGTGCCACTACGACCTTTTTCTCCTCCTGCAGTTTTTCAAGAATCAGATTTTTTCTCTCAGCTGCCAACATAAACATACCTCACTTCTCAATCACAGTCTCCTAGACGATCATATTCCGGATCTTCGGGTCCGGACTTGCGATCACAGATGAGTCAAGGAACATACCGTTCTCCTTGATCGCAGCCTTTGCCTTCTCGATTGCAGCCTCACAGGCAGCTACTTCTCCAGTCAGAAGAAGGTAGGATTTGCCGCACATACCCTTCGCGATCCGAAGCTCAATCAGCTGCACGATCGCTGTCTTTGCCGCAATATCCGCTGCCACGATGATCGAGGATGCATCGTAAGTCTCGAGAATTCCAAGAGCTCCGACATTATCAATATTCGAAGTGCCATAGATTGCCGGGAAAATAGACTCGTCTGGATTTCCCAGTACAAATTTACCGATCAGATTTTCCGGATTCGACTTCTCAGCTGCCTCAATTGCCGCCTTGACCGCACTCAGATCACCGGATATCAATGCAATATATTTGCCGGGACATACAACCTGTGCCTCTAACACTTCCACCTCAGATGTCTTTACCATCTGGTCTGCGGCTGTGATACCACTCGCCACCGTCTTAAATTCTATCATTCCAATTGCTTTTTGCATATCTATTCCTCACTCCATTCACGGTTACCGCGCGGTAATCTCGATATATTTCTCAGTCACATCCGTCACCTTTCCGGCAACCGATGCATGAATATTAACCGAAAGTCCGTCAGCTGCCTTTGCGACAACTGCCTGCGCACTCACCATATCACCAGATGCAACGACCGCTTTTGCCGGCGCTCCAATGTGCTGTGACAGATTGATTCTGACACTTTTCGCCTCTCTTAGCGTATCATCAAGCGACGCCTCCTTATCATATTGCAAAAGTCCAAGTCTTGCAACTAATCTTTCTTCCGGTGCACGCCTGTACTCTCTTGCCGGATTCACCGGGGAAGCCTCCACCTTCGGCGGTTTGACCCCTGCTTTTCTGAGTCCTGCTTTGTATTCCGCCATAATACTTCTCGGGGAAAGTCCCTGTGGGCAGCTGTATAGCTCGCACAATCCGCAGGAGCTGCAGAACATCGTGTCGATAAACGGCGACACGCTCTGGAAATCCCGGTTCGCCGCCGCACGCATAAACAAATGTGGCTGGATCGGATGTCCTAACGCATGTCTTGGACATAAATCCGTACAGGTACGGCACTGGCAGCAGGAAGACGCTGCACGCGCGATCGCGTTTGTGATGTTCGGCCTTTTTTTCAGAACCAGCGTATGGTCTTCCGGCAGAACAATGACTGCATTGGTGGTCTTTGTCACCGGCTGATACTCGCTGCCAAAGGAGCCCATCATCGGACCGCCTAACAGATAGACCGGCTCCTCTGTCGTGATCCGTCCTGCCATGGCAACCACATCCTTGATCCTGGTTCCAATCGGAACACGAACGGTGATCGGATGCTCCACCTCACCGACGACACTGACATATTTTTCCGTCACCGGATGATTCTCCCACACAGCGCGGTAGATGTTGTACATGGTCTCCACGTTAAAAACAGCCACCCCGCACTCAATTGGCAGACCTCCCGGTCTTACCACGCGACCGGTTGCCTCATAGATCAACACAACCTCATCGCCCATCGGATATGCACCCGGCAGTCTGTGGATCGACATCTCCGGATACTCTCCTATATATGCTTCCAACGCACCGATGGTGCTCTTGTATTCACTTTTAATTCCAATTATCGCCTTTGCCCCCAGCGTCTCGGCTACGAGGTGGAAGGCTTTCATGATCTCCTGCGCATGCTCTCTTAATACCTGTCTGTGCAGTTTTAACAGCGGTTCGCACTCTGCGCAGTTAAGAAGAATGGTATCTGCCGCTTCAGAAAGCTTTCCGTATGTCGGAAAACCGGCTCCTCCAGCTCCAACGATACCATTCTCTCTTAAAATCTTACTCAACTCTGCAATTTTCATTTGTCTACACCAGCTTTCCGATATCATCAATGATTCCGACGATTGCAGCATCGATAGGCGAATCAGCAAGTCCGCATCCAATGCGGGCTGCGCTTCCCTGTGCCACAAGTACATACTCTCCGATACCGGCTCCTATATTATCAATTGCAACCAACTGTTTATGTTCGCCGTTCATAGAACCAAGCGGCTCGATCACCATAAACTTGTTTCCGATCAGATTCTCCTGCTTTCGGGTTGAAACGATACTACCTGTTACCTTTCCAATAATCATTTCTATCCCTCATTTCTATTTTTTTACAATGGTCACTTTATCGCCCTGCTTGATCTCGCTGGCATTTGCCTCATCTGTGTCGATGTGCATCTCCAGTGTAAAGCTGTCGTCCACGCGGATCTTTACCTTATCGAATGTGGTTCCGCGTTCATTGTCCACTGTCACGCTCACATACTCACCGTCTACCACGCCTGCCGCATTGGCATCTGCCGGAGACATATGGATGTGTCTGGCTGCAACGATACAGCCTTCCTTGCAATATACAGCACCCTTAGGTCCCACGATAGCGATCGGCGCTGAGCCTGCAATATCTCCCGATTCTCTCACCGGGACATTGATGCCGAGCTTTCTGGCATCTGTGCTGCTGATCTCGACCTGGGTCGCTTTGCGCACAGGTCCAAGTACACGCACATTTTCGATCGCACGAAGCTTTAATCCCACGATGGTGCAACATTCTTCACATGCAAACTGTCCACCCATGAGTTCTTTTTTCTTGGTGAGCTGATGTCCCTCGCCAAAAAGTGTCTCAACATCTGCCTGTGACAGATGGATATGACGGTTGCTGACGCCTACCGGCACTGTAAAACCATTACCCTTTTCCTGATTGTTGTTCATACAGGAAATGATCATTTTGGTCAAGGCTTCAATTTCTTGTTTTTCCAAATTATTCACCTGCATTTTCATATAGTTCCGGAGACCTAAGCCCCCGGAACCGGATTTTTGTTACCTGGCGGAATGAAACTATTTAATCTTTGGTAAGATTCCCTCAACATCGGTGTGTGGTCTTGGGATTACGTGGGAAGCTACTAACTCGCCAAGTCTCTCAGCGTTTGTTGCGCCTGCTTCTACTGCGGATTTGACAGCTCCTACATCTCCACGAACCATAACAGTTACGAGTCCGGAACCGATCTTCTCTGTTCCAACTAAAGTAACGTTTGCTGCTTTGCACATGGTATCAGCTGCCTCGATTGCTGCTGTAAGTCCTCTTGTTTCTACCATTCCTAATGCTTCCTGTGCCATAATTTTTTCCTCCTTCATAAACGATGAATTTTAAAATATACTTGTATCTGTTCTAATTATAAGTGACTTTTTCCGTTCAAACCAGCTTTTTCTATACTTCTTCCAAGTATCTGTCATTTTCCTGGTCTGTGTCGTCTTTCTTCTGTAGGCGCTTTGCACTGAGTGCCACCATTTTCCGTGTTTCCTCACATGGTGCAGCGATGACTCCGGATGACGCCATAATGTGGTTGTTCACTTTGCAGATATGTTTCGCTGCCTCAACGGCTGCCGTGGTATCTGACACATCGCCTTCGACGATGATCGTTACCAGACGCCCGCCGAGCTTTCTCTCCCAAGTAACCAGCGAAACGGATGCTGCCTTACACATTGCATCCAGAGAATCAATTGCAGCCACCACTCCTGAAACCTCAATCAATCCGTATGAAGTACCCATATGCTATTTTGCCTTCGGGAATCCCGGAAGAATCTTCTCTACATCGGTGTGTGGTCTTGGGATTACGTGCTGGGCTACTAACTCGCCAAGGCGGCTTGCTGCTGCTGCGCCGGTCTCAACGGATGCCTTAACAGCTCCTACATCTCCGCGAACCATAACGGTTACTAATCCGGATCCAATTTTCTCTGTTCCAACTAAGGTAACCTCAGCTGCTTTTGTCATGGCATCTGCTGCCTCGATTGCTGCTGTAAGTCCTCTTGTTTCTACCATTCCTAATGCTTCCT
>CAVCFM010000173.1:0-1306 GCA_963601305.1 bacterium
GTCCTCCGGGTTCATAATACAGAAACGGATGTATTTGTTGTCGAGGAACGGGAAGGTGGAACAGTCGCGGATCATCATTTTCTGGCGGATTGCCCGGTCAAATAAATCCTGGGAGGTCAGATCATCCCGAAGGATGCGCACCAGGATAAAATTGCCACTTGGCTCATATGCCTTGAAATCCGGATGCTCTTTTAACAGTTTATAAATCCGTGCCCGCTCGGAGGAGATTAACGCCTTGGTTTTTTGGATGTAGTCGGTATCCGAGAACATGATCTCGCCGGCAACAACTGCCAGGGAATTGATGGTCCACGGATTTTTGCGTGTGTTGATCGCTTTGATCAGATCCAGGTTGCCGGTGATGGCATATCCCAGACGAAGTCCCGGAGCGGCAAAGAACTTGGAAGTGCCACGCAGGATGACGATATTGTTGTAATCGTTGGTCAGCGGTACTGAAGAAATCTCGTCCATGTTATCGGCAAACTCCACATAGGTCTCGTCCACCATCACGTAAATGTCATGCCGTTTGCAGGCGTCTAAAATATGGCGCATCTCGCTGCGGGTGATGCAGGAGGAGGTCGGGTTGTTCGGATTGCAGATGACAAGCAGATCAATGCTTTCGTTCAGATGCGTGATAAAGTCATCGATATCCAGGCGGAAATTATCGCTTTCCTGTAACGGATAATAGAGTGTCGTACCGCCTCCGAGGGAAATCTCACGCTCATATTCAGAATAAGTAGGACCGATGATCAACGCTTTTTTCGGATGCTCAATCTGAATGAAGAGAGAGATAAGCTCGGTGGAACCATTTCCCACGATCACGTTGGCGGCATCGGTTCCGCAATAATTTGCGATGCTGTTGCGCAGTGAAGTGTATTCGCGGTCCGGATAGCTGGTGATGGCATCGATATGACCTGCCAGTGTGGAACGCAAAAGCGGTGAAACGCCAAGTGGATTTACATTGGCGGAAAAACTGACGATCTCGTCTTTGTTAATTCTATAAATTTCCTGAATTTTTTCTAAATCACTTCCATGAAAGTGGTCTTTGTGTTTTAGCATTGATTACTCCTCCAAATTAGTTTATAATTTATTATAGTCATTGCGGATAAAAATGCAATAGAAAAGCAGGTGTCGATTTGCGTAAACGAATACAGCAGCTGGCAAGAGGAAAATTCGAATACGCCAAACCGCTTCTGAGGTTTTCAACGGATAAGATAGAGATAGAGGTACTAGAGGGAAAGGACTATACGGGAGATTTTATCATTACCAGTGCCAACCAGGTGCCGCTTCGGGGAATTGTCTATACATC
>CAVCFM010000173.1:1316-10984 GCA_963601305.1 bacterium
GACTCCGCAGTTTGAGGGCGAGGAAGTACGGATTCGGTATCAATTTCATAGTCAGGGAATGGCAGAGGGAGATATAGGAAAGGGTGAGTTCTTCATTATATGCAATCAGGGAGAATACAACCTTTCTTTTGTTGCGTCCATAAGTAAGCTGTATGCGGAGACTTCCATCGGGAAGATCCGCAGCTGTGAGGATTTTGCAACATTGGCAAAAAAGAGCCTGCCGGAAGCGGTGCAGCTGTTTTATTCGCCGAATTTTAAAAATATCATCCCAGACGGCGAGATAGAAACCAGGCTTTTATATGAAGGACTTGCCCAGGGAGCAGTCATGCCGCAGAAGGTCGAGGAGTTTCTGCTGGGGATCGGAGCAAAAAAACGAGTGACGATTTCTGTTGCGCAGGAGACGGCGGAGTTTTTTGATGTGACCGAGGTGCGCAGGGAGACGCTGGAATTGCAGAAAGAACACTGGGGAGTCGTGACGGTACATGTGTCCTCAGATGCGGATTTTTTGGTGCCGTCAAAGAATTGCCTGACCGAGGAAGATTTTATCGGAAGTGTGTGTCGTTTCGAGTATTATATTTACCCGGAACGGATGCACGGAGGGCGCAATTATGGCACGCTGCGCTTTGAGATGCCGCAGGGGGAACTTTCCTTTTTGGTGACTGCCGGAAAAACGGCGGGCAGGGATGAGACAAAGAAGAACGAGCGCAGGCAGATCGAGGAGGGGCGTGTCCGGCTGATGCAGCTGTACATGGATTACCGCCTCAAGAAGATTGTGACCGGTGTGTGGGCGAACCAGTCCTCAGAGATATTGGACCATCTGGCGATGGTAGAGCCGGACGAGCCAATGTATCCGCTGATGAAAGCGCAGGCTAAGATTGCGAATAAGCAGCGCCAGGAAGCGTCCTGGATCATGGAGGATTTTAAGCGGGAGTATACAGACCACACAAGCCCGGAATGGGGATATTACCTGTATCTGTGCACACTCGTGGAGCGGGAACCGTCCTATGTGGACCGGGTAACAGAGGAGATAGAAAGCCTGTTCCGCAGACATCCGGACAGCTCACTGCTGTTTTGGATTCTGCTGTTTGTGAGGGCGGGATATTACCGTAACAGCGCGATGAAGCTCAAGGAGATTGAACACTGGGTGATGCATGGGCACAAGAGCCCGTACCTGTATCTGGAAGCGTACTATCTGTTCTGGCAGGACCCGTATCTTCTGAACCATCTGGGTCAATTTGAAATCGAAGTGTTAAACTGGGCGCGCAAGCAGGAGACCATCTCGAAGGATGTGGCGATGCAGGTGATGCATGCGGTGACTGGGGAGCGGGAATTCTCACCGGTGGTGTACCGGATTTTGGAGGCGTGTTATCAGGTACTTTCCAAGGAAGAGATGTTATCGACTGTCTGCGGGTATCTGATCAAGGGCGGATGCTTTGATGTGAGATACCATGACTGGTATGCGCTTGCGATTGAGAATGAGATCCGCATTACCGGTATCTATGAGGCATATCTGATGTCCATGGATATGAGGCAGGTTGGAAACGTGCCGAAGATGATACAGATGTACTTTCAGTACAACAATGCGCTTTCCTATGAGCAGAGGGCTGTCTTATATGTCAATATTATTGCCGGCAAGGCAAAGCAGCCGGATGTCTACCAGAAGTACCGCCGCAGCATGGAACAGTTTGCAATGGAACAGATAGAGGCAGGGCACATCAGCGATAATCTGGCGGTGGTATATGACGAGATGCTTAAGATTGGAATTTTAAGCGAGGAGCTGTCCCATCGCCTGTCGCAGATCCTTTTTACACATAAGCTGACCTGTGATAACCCGAACGTGGCGCGGGCATTTATCTATGAGTATGCAATGCCTGCTCCGACCGTGGTCTCTCTTGCCGGTGGTGTGGCTTATTTTACGGTATATACCAGGGATTACCGGATCGTGTTAGAGAATAACCGGGGAGAATTTTTGTGCGGCAGTGAGAACTATCACGAGGAAGCGTTGATGCATCCGGGCAGATATTTAAAACAGTGCATGGAGCTGACACCGGATGAGGTGCCATATCTCCTGGGATATTTTGATGAGAGGCAGAGCCTTGCGGATTTTGTGCCGGAGGAGGAAGCGTACTTTAAGAAGTTATTGCAGTCTGCGCAGGTGAGCGGGCGGTACAAGGCAGCGCTGATCCCGGGAATTGCCGCATATTATCAGAACAGGGAAGATGCTTTTTTACATAATGAAGTGTTCTTAGAGCAGTATCTGTCACAGAGCGGGGCGAAAAATCTGCAAAATGCGGTGCGGCGCAGGCTGATCGAACTGCTTGCGGAGTCGCATATGTATGAAAAGGCATACGAGCTGGTGCAGCTGTTTGGCTACGACTACCTGGGAAATACAGCGCGGGTGGCGCTCTGCAGTTATGCGATTACCGAGGCGGGATTCGAGGAGGACGATTTTTTAGTCGGATTTGCACAGAGTACCTTTTTAAAAGGGAAATACAACGATGTGATATTGATCTACCTCTGCAAATATGCCGGCAGCGCGACAAAGGTGCTGGCGGAAATATGGAAGGCAGCGGGAGAATTTGAAATTGATACCTTTGATCTGGAGGAGCGCATCTTAACCCAGATGCTGTACACCACAGAGTACACGCCTTATGCCGAGCAGATTTATGAGAATTATTATGCCGGAGGCGGCAGGGAGCTTGTATGCATGGCATATCTGTCGTATTTTGCACATTGCTATTTTACTGGCGATGCGGTGGTGCCGGAGCATGTATTTTTGCAGATCAAGGAGCGCTACCGGGATGGGCAGGAGCTCAACGAGGCATGCAGGCTCGGGCTGCTCAAACATCTGGCATATCAGGGGAATCTGAGGGAGCAGGAGCTTCACATTGCAGATGAATTGTTAGATGAATATCTGGGTGCGAATATTTATTTTGCATTTTACCGGAGGTTCCCGCGGAAGCTTCTATTAAAATATCAGCTGTATGATAAGTATTTTTTAGAATACCACGGAAAGCCGGATGCACATATCGTGGCGTATTACCGCATGGGAGATACCGCCTATGAGAGCGAGGAGCTTACGGAAATGTACGATGGGATCTATGTGCGGGAATTTATCCTGTTTTTCGGCGAGGAAGTACAGTATTACATCACGGAGGACGGCAACGCGAAGGATAAAGTGGTGGAGAGCGGATGCATTACCAATAACGATGTGGCAGGGACAGAGAGCGGCGGACGCTATGCAGGGATGAATGATATCCTGCTGCAGATGACATTGCAGGATGGAGAACAGCTGGCACATCAGATGAAGAATTATTATGGAATGAGGCGTGTAACGGAGGAAGTGTTTAAACTGCTGTAAGCGCGAAGAAGGTGTGAGATGGACAATCAGTTTTGCGTGGGCATTGATATCGACGACGACAATGCCATTGTCAGTTATAGCGAAAAAAATAAAAAAGAACCTGAGACACTCAGTATGGTGGCGGGCAGCGAAGTCTATCAGATCCCGGTCTGCCTTGTGAAAAAAAAGGGCATGGGACAGTGGTTCATCGGTGATGAGGCGCGTCATCTCGCGGTGGTGCAGGGGGAAAACTGCATCGGGAATCTATTATCCAAAGCCTTAAACGGCGAAAAGGTATTTGTGGAGGATGAAAAATATCCGGCGGAGGAGTTATTGCAGCTTTTCTTAAAAAAGCTGATCCGCCTGACCGCGGGATTTGGCTTGAAGCGGACGCCGGATGTTCTGGTAATCTGTCTGGAGAAGCTCTCGAGGGAGGCGGCGGAGCTGTTTATGGAACTGGCACCGAATCTGGGGGTTTCGGTCGAACATCTGATCCTGCTCGACCGAAAGGAATGCTTTTACTATTTTGCGTATCATCAGGAAAAAGAATTGTCCGTGCATGATGTGGTCCTGTTTGATTACCGGGGAGATGCGATGCGATGCAACCGGATCAGCTGTAACCGCAGAACGGTGCCGCAGATGATTGCCATTGATGAGACGGTTCACAAGATGGGAGAGTCGGATGCGGACAGCAATTTTTTGCGGATCGCGCAGGATACGTTAGCCGGTTATATCGCATCCGCGGTTTATCTGGTAGGAGACAGGTTCGACGGCAGCTGGATGAAGCAGTCCGTGGCATATCTGTGTAAGGGACGCCGCGTGTTCGTGGGAAAGAACCTGTATGCAAAGGGCGCCTGCTATGCAGCGGATGTCCTGCAGGGGAACACACCCTGGGAATATGTGTATCTCGGCGACAACGAGATGAAGATGAATGTGAGCCTGAAGGTGAAGAATCACAGAAAGGAAGAGTTTTACACATTGATCAGCGCCGGCGATAACTGGTATGAATCGCGGGGCGAGTGTGAGGTTATTCTTGCGGGAACACCGGAGATTGCGTTCTGGCTGCAGGAGCCAGGCAGCAGGGAGGCAAAAATAGAAAAGCTTGAACTGTCTGATCTGCCGAAACGGCCGGATGCGGCCACGAGACTCCGCATTTCATTAAAGCCGCTGTCAGATTGTAAGGTGCAGATCACCATCAAGGACCTGGGATTTGGAGAATTTTTTAAAAGCTCGGATAAGGTGTGGGAGTATCGCATGACATTATAGAAAGGAGGGAGCCCCGTGGGTGAATTGCTTTTGTGCAGCCAGATGATGGCAGCCAGCCCGTATTATATCGACAGTATCTCGCTGCATGTATACTCATTGGAAGAATTGAGCTATTACATCGAGAAAAATATCTATCTTCTGGAAGCAGATTTTATGAACGAAGAGCTGTGCACCTGGATCGAGCGGGAATTACGGCAAAAAGAGCTGGCGGCAAAATTGCGCAAAATCTGCCGTGGGCGGGGCAGCCTCGTAGAGTTTGTGACCTGTATCCTGGAAGAGTCGGGGTATCACAGCACAGAGAAGATGCAGCAGCTCTTGGGGATCCTCGCAGAACTGGAGCAGAAGTCCGAGTATGAATGTCAGAAGCTAAGAGCTGACCGCTACGCAGAAAATGGGCGTTACATCAATGCAATTTATGAATACCGCAGGCTGCTTCGCAGGGATGATGAAAAGAATATTGTCTTAATCGGAAATGTCTGGCATAATTTAGGTTGGGCTTATGCGGGGATTTTTCAGTTTGAGGAAGCAGCAACCTGTTTTACAAAGGCGTACGAGCTGAATGAGAACCCGGAGTCGCTGCGGGAGAGCCTGTATGCGTGCCGCTGTATGCAGGACGAGATGCGCTATCAGCAGATTATAAAAAAAGCGGGATTAAGTGACGAGGAGAGCGGTGATATCAAGGCGAGACTCACACAGGCGAGCCGGATGGAAGATATCCGGCAGTTTGAGACGCAGGTGGACGAATGGATACAAAAAGGTGCCACCGGGCAGCTCGGGGAGATACTTGAGGAGTGGAAAAACGCGTACCGTAAAAATTGCATAATATAGACCGAGGATAAATCAATGTTTTTTTGGAAGAGAAAAAAAGAAAAGAGTTTTGAAAAGAAGTTAGAAAATTTAGATACGACTGTTTTGTCAGAGCGCGACTATAAAGATGGCACTAAAATAGAACAGTATGTGGTGGAACGGTTAGAGCAGATGATCGAGCTGACCCAGGAAGTGGAGAGCGAGAAGTCGGAATACCGGATGGTGAGCGCTTATCTTGGGGACATTCAGATGATGGAGGAAATGCCGAAGGAAGAGCGGGATAAGATACAGGAAGTTGCGACTAACGTGGTGCAGTTAAATGCAGCCCGCACGGAGTTTTTAAACTCTGCAAAAAAGCTTTCCGATGCCCAGTTTGCGATGTTTGAGCAGCAGGAGCGGGAAGTGCCGGATGCGATCAAGCGGCTTGCGTCAAACGAGATGTACCGCGATACCATAGAGCGGGATATGAAGTACTTAGAGCGTGAAAAATCCGAGTGGGTGATGTGCAAAGAATTTCTGGTGGAACAGCGGGCAAAGCTTAAGAATTTATTGTATATCTGGGTCGGACTTGCGGTGACTGTAGCGGTGGTACTCGGAATTTTGCAGATCCTGATGAAGATGGATATGTATTATGGCTGGCTGGCGCTTGTGTTCGTCACAGCGATCGCCATTGCACTCACTTACTGGAAGATACAGGATGACGGGGCAGAGATTGCAGTTGCTGAGCGCAATCGCAACCGGGCGGTCGTTCTGCTCAACAAAGTGAAGATCAAGTATGTCAATATTGTCAATGCAGTGGACTATGCCTGCGAAAAGTACCATGTGAGAAGTTCGGCAGAGCTGAATGAGCAGTGGGAATATTATATGGAAGCTGTGCGGGAGCGTGAAAAGTATCAGCGCACCAACGAGGATCTGGATTACTTCAATGGAAGACTGGTGCGCCTGCTGCGCCAGTACCAGTTTTATGATGCACAGGTGTGGGTAAATCAGGCGGTTGCACTGGTGGACCCTAAGGAGATGGTCGAGGTAAAGCATGGATTGATCGCGAGACGTCAGAAACTGCGTTCCAGAATTGAGTACAATCTCGGAGTGGTTGCAGAACAGCGCAAGGAGGCCACGCAGCTGCTGGATAAAGTTGGAAACATGCGTCCACAGGTGGAGCAGATCCTCCAGACGATTGATAAATTAGAAGAGACCGTGGCATAAGATTTTTGGGGGCGCGTGTATACGCGTCCCCTTGTCTGTTTACTGTCTGCCGCATCCCGGGTCAAATGCCGGGTTGCAGATATAGAAGTTTTTGCTGTCGAGTTCCTCCTGAACGAGGCGGAGTCCTTCGCCAAAGCGCTGGAAATGCACGATTTCTCTTTCACGCAGGAAACGGATCGGGTCGCAGACCTCCGGGTCTTTGACAAGACGTAAGATATTGTCGTAGGTGGAACGGGCTTTCTGCTCCGCAGCCATATCCTCGAACAGATCTGTGATGACATCGCCTTTGCACTGGAATTCACAGGCGTTAAACGGAATACCTCCGGCAGCCTGCGGCCAGATGCCGGCAGTGTGATCCACATAATAAGGGGCGAATCCGGCGGCTTCTAATTCTTCCGCACTTAAGCCCTTTGTCAGCTGGCGCACAATGGCGGCAACCATCTCAAGATGCGCTAATTCTTCAGTTCCAATATCGGTTAAAAGTCCGGCAATCTTGCGGTACGGCATACTGTAACGCTGGGACAGATAGCGGAACGACGCAGCGGCTTCACCGTCCGGACCTCCATATTGGCTCATGATGATCTGTGCGATTTTTGCATTCGGGGTCGTGATGTTGACCGGATATTCTAAGCGTTTCTCATAATTCCACATTTAACACATTCCTCCTTCCCAGGGCATAGGCTGTTTCGCCCAGGTCCAGTAGTTCTCCGGCTCGGCGGTATCAATCGTGAGTGGACCGAATTTTGCGGCGTAGACCTTTAGGGCCTGGTTGCGCAGATCGGAATAGTGATTGAAATATTTGATCGCATCCGGGTCACTGATATGTGTGTCGAGGTAGAGTGAAATGTCTACCACAGCAAAGCTGACCATGTTAATCCATTGCAGGAGCTGTTCCTGACTCATCTGATTCAATGTCATCTGCGTGTCATCCCCCTTCCGCCAAAGAATGGTTTATCTAATTCCGGGAAAATAGTTCCGGCCTGTAAGGCCTTATCCGGATCATATACCGTGTTGAAATACTGCCATGGTACATACGCCATCGCAATCACGAATTCAGAGCAGCTGTTGTCTTCACGCTGTGTGCGTCCGTCGGATGGTGTGCGACCGGCGGACTGGGAGCAGCCGCCAGATTGTGAGCAGCCGGTGGATGGCATGCATCCGCACCCGCGGTCCGCAGGTTCGGGTATTCGATAAGATTTCATAAAAGAACCTCCAATTTTCTTTACTATAAGTTATGTGCGCAAAATAGGAATGTGCATCGGAGCATTTTCTCAAAATTATAAAATGTTTTGCAAGATTACGAAATCTGTTATATAGAAAAGGTTATAAAAAGACAAAAAATATAAAAAATGACCATCTTTTCATCAAATCATGCAAAAAGATGACGAATAGTGTAGAATGGACAACGCATAATTGCAGCAATATGAGAGAGGAGCAACACAGTAAAAATGAAAAACAAGATATGGATAGGGCTGATGTTATCTGCAACCATGCTTTTAGGTGCCTGCGGGGGGACAAAACAGGCAGAGCAGACGGAGCAGTTGGAATCAACCGAGGCTATTTCTGAGGAGGAGAATGGTGTTGTGTCATTGACACTCTGGGGGGCAGAGGAAGATGCGGACCTGTTAGGGCAGATGGTGAGCAGTTTTGAACAAAAATATGCAGGGCAGGCAGATTTTGATATCACGATTACTGCGGAGAGTGAGTCTACCTGTAAAGATACATTGCTTGAAGATCTGGAAAACGGCGCAGACGTATTTGCGTTTGTGGATGACCAGCTGATGACGCTGGTGGCAGCAGGCGCGTTGGCGCCGGTGCCGGATGCGGATACTGTAAAGGCAGAGAATGCAGAGGGTGCAGTGACGGCAGCGTCGGTAAATGATGTGTTGTATGCGTATCCGATGACAGCGGATAACGGATATTTTATGTACTATAATAAGGCATATTTCAGCGAGGAAGATGTGAAAAGTCTGGATGGCATGCTGGCGATTGCCGCCGAAAATGGCAAAAAGGTGGCGATGGACTGGTCCTCCGGCTGGTATCTGTACTCGTTCTTCGGCGCAACCGGATTGCAGGTCGGATTAAATGATGATGGAATTTCCAATTACTGTACCTGGAATGCGACAGACAATGCCATCAAGGGCGTGGATGTGGCATCGGCGATGCTTGCGATCGGCTCAAATCCGGGCTTTGGCAATATGGTGGACACCGATTTTGTGGCAGGCGTACAGGATGGCAGTGTGATTGCCGGTGTGAGTGGTGTCTGGAATGCCACAGCGCTTGAGGAAGCCTGGGGCGCCGATTATGCGGCGACAAAACTGCCAACCTACACCTGTGCAGGGGAACAGGTGCAGATGTCATCGTTTGCAGGGTATAAAATGATGGGAGTCAATGCGTACTCCAAACATGTCGAGTGGGCGTTAAAGCTTGCAGCATGGATCACAAGTGAGGAAAATCAGACACTGCGGTTTGAACAGCGTGGTCAGGGACCGGCAAATGTCAAGGCGGCAGCATCGGAGGCGGTGGAGAAGTCCCCGGCTATCATGGCGCTCTTGGAGCAGTCCGGGTATGCCAGTCTTCAGCGCGTCGGCGGAAATTACTGGGACCCGGTATCGGAGCTTGGAACAACACTGGCAACAGGGGATACCGGCGGAAAAGATCTGCAGGCGTTGTTAGATGAAACCGTGGAGGCAGTCACTGCATCCAATGGACAATAGACAGATAAGGGAGTAGAAAAATGGAAAAAAAGAAACGCGGAAGCATCCGGACTGCCATCCTCATTCCGATCATTATTCTGGGATTGGTAGCCGCGGTGTCAAATATTATATCCATGCAGAATATTTTTTCAGTCAGCGGACAGGCAGATGTGATCGCAGATGAATACATGAACAGCATCACACAGTTGAGTGAGATACAGCGGGAGACCAAAGAAATCCACGAGCTGGCGCTGTCCCATATTATCGCGACGGATTATCAGACAATGATCACCGTCGTGGACGCAATCAAGAGCGAGGAGGCGCAGCTTGACGAGATGCTGGCAGCCTATGAG
>CAVCFM010000174.1:0-2628 GCA_963601305.1 bacterium
TGCATGCACAGAGCGAGGAGATTTTCAAGCATTTCAAAAAGTGCAGGGCATATGAGACGGCATTCGAGCTGAAGGCAGAGGGAAAGATCAAGCATGTGGGAATCTCATTCCACGACAGAGCGGAAGTGCTCGAGCAGATTTTAAACGAATATCCGCAGATTGAGGTGGTTCAGATCCAGTTTAATTATCTCGATTATGAGGACCCGGCAGTGGAGAGCCGCAAGTGCTATGAAGTGTGCTGCAAGCACGGAAAACCGGTCATCGTTATGGAGCCGGTAAAGGGCGGAAACCTCGTCAACCTGCCGCCGGAGGCAAAACAGGTACTCGAAGATCTGCACGGCGGAAGTCCGGCAAGTTACGCCATCCGTTTTGCAGCTGGATTCTCCGGGATTAAGATGGTTCTCTCCGGAATGAGCAGTATCGAGCAGATGCAGGATAATGTCAGCTACATGAAGGAGTTTGAGCCACTCTCAGAGGCAGAGCTAAAAGCGGTGGAGCAGGTGTGCGCGATCATTCGCGGCAAGAACCTGATCCCATGTACCGCCTGCAGATATTGTGTGGAGGGATGTCCGAAGAAGATTTCCATCCCGGATCTGTTTGCCTGCATGAATACCAAACAGCTGTATCATGACTGGAATGCGGATTACTACTACAATGTGGTACATACAGCCAACAAGGGAAAGGCATCAGACTGCATCAAATGCGGTAAATGTGAAAAAGCCTGTCCGCAGCACTTAGAGATCCGCAAGCTGTTAGAGCAGGTGGCAGCGGAGTTTGAAAAAAAGTAGGTTACGATTCGTTCTTAGCCTGCATACGGTATTCTTTTGGGGTTATCCCGTATTTCTTTTTGAAAACATTTTGAAAATAACTTTGAGTAGAGAAGCAAAGATACTCGCTGATTTCACTGATGGATCTGTCGGTGTAATGAAGGAGGCTCTTTGCTTCTTCTAATTTGCGGCGCATAATGAAACTGCTGATGTTAAAGCCCAGCTCCCGCTTGAATTTTTTGGACAGGGTGCTGCGGTCCATATTTAGCACCTCGGCAATCTCTTCTACGGAGAGTGCCTGGTTCACATGGTTGGAGATGTATTGGATACATTTGAAAATTTCCTGGGACATATCCTTTGGGATTTTTGCATCAGCCACGCGCTTCGTAAAATCTAAAACCGCAGTGCCACTCAGGATGGTGATAGCTGTACTATCTGACATTTTTTCCATTTCCTGAATATAGTTGTCGGATAACTGATACGCGGTTTCGATGTCCAATCCACCGGCAATGGCATGCCGTGTTGCAAGGGTAATGGTAGTGATAAAAATATTTTTCGCCTGCCGGATCTGATCCGATGCCACAGAACCCTCGGTAAAAGAGGGGATTGCTTTTGTGAATTGCTGCAATCCCTCCACATCTCCTTTTTCTACATAGCCATAGTATTCCTGTTCGAAGTAATAGGTGTCGTGGTAATTCTCATTTTCTTTGCGCTCTATGAGGGAGGTGGAATGGGTTTTCTGTACCTCTTTTTCAATGTCTGTGTTTACCTTCTGATACTTCTCCATAATATCAATGATCTCTTTGTTTAAGGCTGCGTTGATCAATGCCATGATATTAAGAAATTTGTGAAGGGAAAAGGCAGGGGTGCGCTCAAAATATTCTGCGATGGTGGCGTAGGATGCCTCATCAGTTGCATAATTTGCAATGATATCCTGTGTGGCTTTTGGGGATAGCGGTACCAGTGCAACCGGGCCTACAATGACACATTCGTCTGTATCCGGGTTTCGGACAATACCAATGTACAGGTAGTCATCTGTAACAAAATAATCGAAGGTAATGTCCGCCTGGGCGATGGCATTTTTGTATATGAGCAGTTCATGGATGGGAAATGCCCATTTGGGATATACGGCAAGGATCTCTTCTTTTTTTATATAGTGCATTGGCATATAGGTGGAACTGTACAAAAGATTTAGATATTCCAAGAAGAAACGGTTCTTTTTATTCATAGGGCACCTTCCTAAAAAACACAAATTTACAATAAAATTCACGTGATTACAATAATTTTAAAAGCACAGGTGCTACAATGTCAATATCAAATAAAAGAAATACGTTTTGGGAGGATGAAAATGGCTAAGAAAGCACTAGGAAAGGACAAATTCGGAGTTCAAAAAGTAATGCGCAAAGGCGACTACTTTGCAGATTCCTTAGGGCAGTTCGCACTGAACTCAATGTCAGGTCTTGTGGGACAGCTGACATATTTTTACACAGATAAGGTAGGAATGGCAGCGGGAGCCATCGCAACCGTATTTTTTATCTGTAAGATCATCGATGCATTTACGGATGTGATTATGGGCAATATCGTAGACCACACGGCGCCGGGAAAAGAAAAATACCGCCCATGGCTATTGAAAATGGCAATTCCGGCAGCAATCATTCTGGTCATGCTGTTTACGGTTCCATCCGCACTTTCAGAACCGGGCAAACTGGCATACATGTTTATCACCAATGTTTTATTGACTGCGATCATTTACACGGCGATTGCAATTCCTTATACTTCACTTCAGGTTGTCCGCACAAACAGCCAGGAAGAGCGTGGCAATATGGGAATCTGGCGTGCGGCAGCAGGCTATGTATCCGGC
>CAVCFM010000175.1:0-2007 GCA_963601305.1 bacterium
ACTTTTTTGAATGTAAATTTATGACTGGCTCATGGAGCGGATTCTTCCGAACAGGCTGATCAGATAAAGTCCGCCGATACCTACAATCGCATAGATGATTCTCGAAAGCCAGGACATATCTCCAAAGATAAAAGCCACAAGGTCAAAGCGGAAGAAGCCGATCAACCCCCAGTTAATTGCGCCGATAATAACCAGCGTCAGCAGCGTATAATCTAACCAATTAGTATTCATAATTTATTGCCTCCTTTTTCTCTATTATCTGCGAAAGCAATAAAATTTATACGCACACTTTGCATTTTAATGGTATAATCAAAAATGCGATATGTGCATGATATAACCCGAACGGAAAGGACGAAATTTTTGAAACAGAATAAGAAAATTGTAAAATATCGAAAACCGTTCAATATAAATATAGGTATCATCATTTTTATTATCATTTTTATTTATCTGGTATTTAACGTATTTTCCTATATGACGACAGAGCATATCTCTGTCTACGAGGTCGAACAGGGAACGATTGCGGAGAATAACGTTTACCGCGGGCTGATATTGCGGGATGAGCAGGTATTCAATTCTGACTACAGCGGCGCCCTCAATTATTATGTGAAGGAAGCCACCAAAGTCAGCTGCAATAATCTCGTCTATTCGGTGGATGAGAGCGGAGATGTCTCCAAATTGTTATCTGCCGCCAGCGCAGACACCTCCCTTTTATCCAAGGAAAATCTTGACGATATCGAGACGAGTATCTCGGATTTCCAGCTGTCCTATGACGCCCAGAGCTTCTACAATGTCTACTCCTTCAAGGACGACCTGTCCTCAGCACTTGAGGAGGCATTGAATTTAAGCGCGCTGGACAGCATTTCTGATTATGCAAGCAGCGCGGAGCAGGGCAATTCCTTCCACCGCGTCTACGCCAGTGAGGATGGCTTGGTCGTGTATTACACTGATGGATACGAAGGCGTCACGACAGATAATTTTACGGCGGATATGTTTGAGGAGGCCAATTATTCCAAGGTTACCACGAAGAATTCCCACAGCATCAATGCCGGAGATGCCGCTTACAAGATTATTCACAGTGAGATCTGGAATATCGTGGTACCGATTGAGGAGAGCGTTGCCACAGAGCTTGCGGACGACAATGTGTTGCAGCTTCGCTTTGTGCAGGATGATAAGACAAGCTACGCATACTACAGTATTGAGCAGCGGGACGGCAGTTATTATCTGATCTTGTCGCTGCGCAGCGGCATGGTCCGTTATGCCAAGGAGCGTTTCATCGAAATCGAGTTACTGCTGAATGAGGAGACCGGTTTAAAAATTCCCAATTCCGCCATTACGGAAAAAGAATTCTATACCGTCCCCATCGAATATTTTATGAAGGGCGGCGACTCCAGTGATGAGGGGCTTTTAGTCCAGTCTACCGACTCAAACGGTGACAAAATTACAGAATTTGTTGCTCCGACGATCTACTATGAGACCGATGAATATTACTACATAGACGGCGAGGATGTCTCGGCGGAGGATGTCGTTTTAAAATCAGACTCCAGCGCAACTTACACGATAGGAAGCAATACAGCAGTGCTTCAGGGAGTCTACAATATCAACAAAGGATATGCCGTCTTCAAGCAGATTGACATTCTATATCAGAATGAAGAATACACCATCGTAAAGACAGGAACAACCTACGGCGTTGCACTTTACGACCACATTGCCCTTGACGGCACCAAAATACACGAAAATGATTTGATCAAATAATTTGGAGGAATGGATAGATGTTAAAAGAAAACTTAAATCAGGTAGAAGCAAATGTCAAAGCCGCTTGCGAGCGTGCCGGAAGAAACCGTGAGGATGTAACGCTTATCGCAGTAAGCAAGACCAAGCCAGTTGAAATGTTACAGGAGATTTACGATGAAGGTGTCCGCGATTTCGGCGAGAATAAAGTACAGGAACTGTGCGAAAAAATCGAACATATGCCTTCTGATATCAAATGGCATATGATCGGTCACCTGC
>CAVCFM010000176.1:0-2625 GCA_963601305.1 bacterium
GCATCCACGAAAACATTGTCCAGTTTCCGGACGGCTATGAGACCATCGTCGGCGAGCGCGGCGTCACCCTCTCCGGTGGCCAGAAACAGCGCAGTTCCATCGCCAGAGCCCTGTTAAAAGATGCGCCGGTCTTAATCCTCGACGATGCCCTCTCTGCCGTGGACACCGACACCGAGGAGCACATCCTTAATAACCTGAAGAAAAACCGCGCCGGAAAGACGACGATCCTGATCGCACACCGCATCTCCACGATCCAGAACGCGGATCTGATCCTGGTCTTAGACGACGGCACCGCCGCTGAAATCGGCAATCACGACTCACTGATGGCAAAGGGCGGCATCTACTATGACATGTTCCGCCAGCAGCAGTTAGAGGCTGCTTTTTGCGAACAGACACCTGCAACGGAAGGAGGCATCCACGGATGAAGCGCTTACTCACCTATCTAAAACCACATAAATTCGTCATGACGTCTGCCACCGTTCTGGTTCTTTTTATCATCGTGGTGGAGCTCTACCGCCCCATCATCATCGGCGATGCCATTGACGATTACATCAACGGCTATTACACCCCTTACCATGTCACGACTGAGAGTGGCGATGGCGCCGTCTCTTACGGCGATGTTTTTCTGACAAAGTCCGGCAGCACGGACACTGCCAATGCCGCTGACTCGCAGTATTACCAGCTTCTTCTCTACGACGAACACTATTATCTCGCCGAGGAAGTCACAGCTTCCACCTGTGAGATGTTAGAGTCAGCCGACACAAAGACACTGGCTTCTTATATTGAAGAGCATGCGCTCTCTCCGCTGTCCACGGAGCAGTTAAAAGAGCTGCGCCACTACGATTTTATCGGAATTCTCCGGGCAGCTGCGCTCTACCTTCTGATGCTTCTGCTCGGCTTTGTGCTAAATGCCTTAGACACCTGGATGCTGCAAAAAATGGGACAGCAGATTATCTTTACGATGCGTGAGGAGGTATTCTCCCACATTCACAGCCTGTCGCTGAACTTTTTTAACACGACCCCGGTGGGGAAACTGGTCACCCGTGTCTCAAACGATACCGAGGCGGTCAATGAACTGTTTTCCTCGATTTTAGTCAAGCTGTTTAAGAACATTGTAAAAATTATCGGCTATGCCGTCGTCATGCTCTCCATCAACGTGCGCATGGCTGCCTACTCGTTTTTACTGCTTCCGCTGGTGACCGGGCTGACGTTTTTCTTCCGCTATATGTCAAGAAAAGCCTACCAGATTACCAGGAACAAGATTACCGATCTAAACACATTCCTCTCCGAGCACATCTCCGGCATGAAGCTCATCCAGATTTTTGCCCGTGAGAAGGAAAAATATGAGCAGTTTAAGACCAAATCCCAGGAGTTGTACGCGGCAAACTGGCGTGAGGTTATGACCTTTGCCATCTTCCGCCCATCCATCTACCTGGTGTCTGTGATCGCGACCATCATCGTGATCGGAAGCGGCAGTATCTCCGTATTAAACGGCACGCTCTCGCTGGGCACACTTTTTATCTTTATCACCTATATCAGTTCGTTCTTTGAGCCGATACAGGAACTGGCAGAGCAGTTTGGAACGCTTCAGTCCTCGCTTGCCTCCGCCGAAAAAATCTTCACCATCCTGGATGAAGAGCCACAGATTGTCTCCCCTGCCAACCCGAAACCGGTTACGATCCAGGGGCGCATTGAATTCCGTCATGTATGGTTTGCCTATGAAAAGGATGATTACATCTTAAAAGATGTCAGCTTTACCATCGAGCCGGGACAAAAGGTTGCGTTCGTAGGCGCCACCGGAGCCGGAAAATCCTCGATCTTAAACCTGATTGGACGTTACTTTGACATCCAGAAAGGTGAGATCTTAATCGACGGCGTCAACATCAAAGAGATCGACACCGACGTGCTGCGCCGTGCCATCGGTCAGGTACAGCAGGATGTGTTTATTTTTACCGGAGACATCAAGAGCAATATCTCTTTGAACAACGAGGAGATTTCCCTTGCCGACATCAAGCATGCCGCGCAGATTGTCCACGCGGATTCCTTCATTGAGAAAATGCCTGGCGGCTACGATGCCCCGGTAACCGAGCGCGGAAGCACACTCTCCGCCGGTCAGAGACAGCTGCTCTCCTTTGCGCGCACCCTTGCCTACCAGCCATCCATTCTCGTGCTGGATGAGGCAACCGCCAACATCGACACCGAGACGGAAAGCCTGATCACATCTGCTTTGGAACATCTGATGGAAGACCGCACCACCATCATGGTCGCACATCGTCTCTCCACCATCCAGCACGCCGACAATATCATTGTCATGCACCACGGCAGGATACAGGAGTCGGGTACGCATCAGGAGCTGTTAGCCCAAAACGGTCTCTACAAAAATCTTTACAATTTACAGCTGGTGGAGGATTAAATCTCTGCCGGACTGGCACACAAGATGAGGTTTTATCATGAATAGTTACATATGGATTTTCGTTATACTGCTACTTATTGTTTGTTATCTCTTTTTAATTCTTCCGCGCCTGTTCCACAAGCCGGACCGCAGTTTTCTCTATGGCAGACATTACGCGCACCGCGGATTGTTTGACAACGACAGCGATGCACCAGAGAACTCCCTTGGTGCTT